>JAQGMQ010000541.1 GCA_028292305.1 Rhodoferax sp. | reverse complement strand
CGACAACCCCGACCAGCGGATTCAGGAAGACCTGAACCTGTTCACAACCTACACCATTTCACTGACCATGGGGCTGTTGAACGCCGTGGTCACGCTGGTGAGTTTCGTCGGCATTCTGTGGGGCCTGTCGGGCGACTTTGCGTTTCATTTCAATGGCGTTGCCTACAACGTTCCCGGCTTCATGGTGTGGATGGCGGTGCTGTATTGCCTGGCTGGCAGCGTGATCACCCACTACATCGGCCGGCCGCAGATCGCGCTGAACTTCCAGCAGCAACGCTACGAGGCCGACTTCCGGCACCACATGGTGCGGGTGCGCGAATACAGCGAATCGATCGCGCTCGACAAGGGCGAGGCGGTGGAACGCAAGCAGCTCGACCTGCGGTTTTCAAGCGTGTTGGCCAACTACCTGACGCTGCTGAAGGCGCAGAAGCGGCTCATCTGGTTCAATAGTTTCTTCGGCCAGGCGGCGGTGGTGTTCCCGTTCATCGTGGCCGCGCCGCGGTTCTTCAGCGGGGCGATCCAGCTCGGCACGCTGATGCAGATTTCTTCGGCTTTTGGCCGGGTGCAGGATTCGCTGAGCTGGTTTGTCGACAACTACAGCAACCTGGCAAGCTGGCGCGCCACCGCCGACCGGCTGACCAGTTTCGAGGACAACATCCATGCGCGTGAGCTGGCCCAGCTGACGTCCGGCGCCGCCCACACCGAGTCCGACGGCTCTCTGCAAGCCCAAGGCCTGCAGCTGGCGCTGCCTGGCGGCGCCGTGCTGCTCGATGGCCTGAACCTCCAGGCCGGCCCGGGCGACAGCGTGCTGGTCAAGGGCCCGTCGGGCAGCGGCAAGTCGACGCTGTTTCGTGCGTTCGCCGGCATCTGGCCGTTTGCCAAAGGCCAGGTGGCGCTGCCCGCGAACACCATGTTCATCCCGCAGAAGCCGTATTTCCCCGAAGGGCCGCTGCGCGATGCGCTGGCGTATCCCCAACCCGCCACCGACTACAGCGATGAGGCGCTGCGCCAGGCGCTGACCGACGCACTGCTGCCGCAACTGGCGGACCGGCTCGACGAATCGAACGCCTGGGCGCAGAAGTTGTCGGGCGGTGAACAGCAGCGGCTGGCCGTGGCGCGGGTGTTGCTGAAGAAGCCGCGCTGGATCTTTGCCGATGAAGCCACGAGTGCGCTGGACGAGGAAGCCGAGGGCCAGATCTACCAGCGGCTGTTGGCCCACACGCAGCAGGCGCAAGGTGCGCTGGTGTCGATCGCACACCGGCCCGCGGTGGCGAAATACCACCAGAAGCGCTGGGAGCTGGAGCGGGAAGCGGAAGGGGCGCCGGCAAAGTTCCGGCTGACGGAGCAAGCGGCCTGAAGCGGGTCAGCGGCTGCTGACTAGGCGCCGCTGGTTTTCTTGACCGAAGGGTCGGAGTAGGTGAGCGGGCTGTCCGAGGCCTTGACCGGATTCAGCGTCTTGTTGGCCTCGTCGACCACGTCGATCGCCTGGCCGCCCGCGCGCCAGAGGTTCTGCAGGAAATCCAGCAGCTTCTTGGAGATCGGCTCTTTCGGCGGCTCTGGCGGCTTGTCTTCGGCGGCTTTGACCTTGGTGGTCCAGTCCTTGTCGGGCGTGTCGGCCTCGGTGGACGGCTGCTCGGGGCCCGGGAGCTTGCCGGTGTCGACCTTGCGGGCCGCATCGGTGGGCGATTCTTTGGCGGCCGCGCCCGTCTTGCCTGCGGCGTCCACCGCCAGCGCGTCCTTGGCGCCTTCGGCATCGACCGGCTTGGCGGCGCCCGTGGGGGCTGCGTCGGCCAGCGGATTCGCGGCGGCCTTGGCCAGGGCGGCCTTTTCCTGCTTCATGATTTCATCGAAGGCCGACGAAATCTCGATCTTGACCGAAGGTTCGGGCTGGCTGACTGCCGTCTGGATGGCCGTGGTCTCAACCCGCGAGGCGCGGGGAGCCGTCACGGCATTGGCGCCGGACGCGGGTGTATCGGCGCCGGCTGGCGGCCAATTCACGGTGCGGTCTAACGGGGGCAATTGCATTTGACGGTCCAGCCTTGCTGCGTGCCTGCAAAGTTTTTCCAGGCTTCGTAGAAGTATTAACGGCAGATAAGCGGGGCAATTTAGGGCTATTTTTAAAAAAGATGCAAAAAGTTTGGCTTTTTTTGCTCCCGCCGCGCATTCTGGCTGTTTTGCTACTGGCTGTAATTACAGGAACCGCTCCAAAAGCCTTTTTGAGGCCCGGTCCAGCGCCTTCGCATCCCGCACCATGAAATGCACGCCTTCGCCGCTGGTGATCAGCAACGTGCCATTCTTCAGCCGGCGGATGTCTTCTTCTGTCTTCAGCACGAACTCGGTTTCGCCCCGGTCGGTCTGCACCGTCCAGATGCTGGGCGTGGAAAAGGTGGACACGGCCTTGAGGCGTTGGATCTCGGGCACGAATTCCCGGGCCGCCAGTTCCTCGTCGATGAGCGCGCGCTGCGCCGGTGGCAGATCCGTCAGGGCGTCTACCCACACCAGCTCGTGGCCGTCCTGGCCGACCAGCGACAAGCCCTCTTCGGGCGCCGCGATCGGAAACGCCCGCACCGGCGCCACGCCCTCATGGCGCTTGCCGTGGGTGTCGACCAGCACCAGACGGCCGAAGCCGTCGCGTTCGAGTTGAAAGTCCGCTGAGTTCATATTCACCTTTAGCCACCTCCGGCGGGGTGGGCCGCATGTTCGGCAACGGGAATCGCCGTAGCTTCCACGTCTTTTTCTTCCACGCGCCGCAGTTGCGCTTCGTACAGCCGCCAGTAGGCGCCGCGGTTGGCCATCAGCTCGTCGTGCGGCCCCACTTCGACGACGCGGCCGCGGTCCATCACCACCAGCCGGTCGGCCTTGCGCAG
>JAQGMQ010000528.1 GCA_028292305.1 Rhodoferax sp. | reverse complement strand
GTGCAGGAACAGCACGCCGAAGCTCACGCCAAACAGCGGCGTGAGGAACGAGAACGCCGACAGGCGCGAGGCCAGGTAACGCCGCAACAACCAGAACCAGGCCAGAAAACTGGCGAACGCCACCACCAGCGACTGGAACAGCAGGCTGGCCCAGGCCATCTCGTCCATCGGCGCGGAGGGCCTGCCGCCCTGCAGCAGCGGGCCGGCCACCAGCATCAGCACCGCGGCCACGCCGAGCTGGTACAGCAGGGTTTGCGAGGCCGGCGCTTCGGACAGCGAACTCGAGCGGATCACCAGCGTGGTGAAGGCCCACAGGATGCCGGCGCAGATGCCCAGGCTGTCGCCGAGCAACATGCCGACGGTGGCCTCGCCGCCGAAGAGGCCTCTGGAAAACACCACGCCGATGCCGGCGAAGGCGAGCGCCACGCCAGCCCATTGGCGGCCGCCCAGGCGCTCGCCGGGCACGCGCCAGTGCAGCAGCAGCGCAGTGAAGATCGGCGCGGTGTAGAGGAACACCACCATGTGCGAGGCCGTGGTGTACAGCAGCCCGAGCGAGGCCAGCAGGAACTCGCCGGCAAACAAGGCGCCGGCCAGAAGCCCGGGCCGCAGCCGGCCGTCGCGCAGCGAAAAGCCTTCGCGCCGCCACGCCATCAGCGCCAGCAACAACAGCGCGGCGATCAACGAGCGCAGGCCGATCTGCGTCACCGGGTGCAGCGCGGGTGCGGCCACCTTGATGGCCACCTGCTGCATGCCCCAGCAGGCGCACAGCAGCACCATGATGCCGATGGCCGAAGTGTCAAGGGATTTGCGCAACATGGAATTCTCAATCGGGTGGGAGGGCGTGCCAGTCTAAGATTGGCCGACCCGAAACAGATACGGAATTGCAGACAACCCATGCCGCAATCGAGACAAGCCGTGCGTCAACGACCCACGCCTGCTGCTTCACCAGCAGCGTTCACACTGCCCGCGCTCCGGGAAATCCCCGCCTTGTTCAAAGGCCAGGCGCCGCATCCGCTGCACCTGCGCCAAGCCACCATGGAGCCGCACAGCGTCTACCCGCTGCTGCGCCACCAATATGGCGAGCTGATCTATTCGTTCAGCGGCGTGATCGAGGTCACGGTGGGCCCGCGCCACTACCTGGCGCCCCCGCACCAGGGTGTGTGGATTCCACCCGGCGTGGACCACGTGGGCGCCTCGCACGATCAGGTCTCGTTCAGCGCGCTGTGCCTGGATGCCGCCTACAGTGCCGCCATGCCCGGCGTGACCTGCACGCTGGCCATCGCACCGCTGCCGCGTCTGCTGCTGAGCACGCTGCAGCAACGGCGCGCCGACTACCCGCGCAGCGAGGCCGAGCTGCGGCTGTTTCAGGTGCTGGTCGACGAACTCAGGCAAAGTCAGCCGCAGGAGACTTACCTGCCGATGTCCGACGACCCGCAGCTCGGCCAGGTGTTGCAGGCGCTGCAGCAGGACCCGGCCAGCGAGCTGTCGCTGCAGCAATGGGCCGAGGCCGTGCACAGCACCGAACGCACCCTGTCGCGCCGCTGCCAGCGCGATCTGGGCATGTCGTTCAGCGAATGGACGCAGCGCCTGCGTTTGTTGCGCGCCCTGAGTCTGCTGCAGGGCAAACGCAGCGTGCACGCCATCGCGCTGGACCTCGGCTACAGCAGCCCGTCGGCCTTCATCGCCATGTTCCAGCGGCGCATGGGCGACACCCCCGAGGCGTTTCGGCGGCGTGTGTTGCCGCCGGCCTGACCTGGGTCATTTCGCACCTATTTCGCCTTGATTTCGCCGCGGAACAGCAGCCCCGCCTGGCGGATGACTTCGGCCAGCAGGCGTTCCTGGCCCTGGCGTTCGCGCAGCCAGCGCGCGTCGTTGTGGTCGCGCAGCACGTCGTCGCGCAACATCTGCAGACCGGCGTGGCCGCCCAGCGCCTGGGCGTGGCGACCCACCTGCTGCAGCGTGTGCAGGATGTGTTCGCGCAGCGGCATGTGTTCGCCAGTGGCCGGGTCCACATACACGGCGTCGAGCCCGAAGCGGCAGGCCTGGAAACGGTTGTAGGTGTAGACCAGGTAGTCGTCCTCCGAAGGCATGAAGGGCTGGTCTTCCATGAACCACGAAGCCAGCGACTGCACGAAGGCCGACAGCGCAGCGGCGCGCTCCACCGTCAGCGGGGTGTCGAACACGCGGATCTCGATGGTGCCGTACTCCGGCTTGGGCCGGATGTCCCAGTAGAAGTCCTTCATGCTCTTGACCACGCCGGTGCGGGTCATCTTGTCGTAGAAGGTGGAGAACGCGTCCCAGGTCAGCGTGAACGGCGCGCGGCCCGACAGCGGAAACGCGAACACCGAGTTCAGCCGCGCCGAGTCGAAGGCCGTGTCCTGGCCCTGCACATAGGGGCTCGACGCCGACAGCGCGATGAAGTGCGGTATGTAGCGCGACATGCGGTGCAGCGTGAGCAGCGCCGTGTCCGCGTCGGGGCAGCCCACGTGCACATGCTGGCCGAAGATGGTGAACTGCTTCGACAGATAACCGTACAGGTCGGACAGCTCGCGAAACCGCGGCTTGTCGTAGATGCGGCGTTCGTGCCATTGCTGGAACGGATGTGTGCCGCCGCCCACCACGGCGATGTTCAGCTTGTCGGCGCTCTGCACCAGCGCGTTGCGCAGCTGGGTCAGCTCGTCGAGCACCTGCACCGACGACTGGCACACGTCGGTCGATATCTCTATCATGCTCGACGTCATCTCGGGCACCACGCTGCCCGGCAACTGGTGCTTGGCCATGAGGCGCAGCATGTCGTCGGCATACGGTGCCAGGTCGTAGTCGTGGGTGTTGACGAGCTGCAGCTCGAGCTCGACGCCGAGCGACAGGGCGGCCGATTTCTGGAAGGCTTCCAAACTCATGCGGCTTCTCCCCGGGCC
>JAQGMQ010000452.1 GCA_028292305.1 Rhodoferax sp. | reverse complement strand
GCCCGCCTCCCTCATCGCCCTGGCCCTGGCCGCCTTTGGTATCGGCACCACCGAATTCGTGATCATGGGCTTGCTGCCCGATGTGGCGCGTGACCTCGGCGTGTCCATACCCGCCGCGGGCTGGCTCGTCACCGGTTATGCGCTGGCCGTGGCGTTCGGCGCGCCACTGATGGCGCTGGCCACGGCACGCCTGCCGCGCAAGGCGGCGCTGGTCGGCCTGATGGGCGTGTTCATCTTCGGCAACCTGCTGTGCGCGCTGGCTGGCGGTTATGCCACGCTGATGGTGGCGCGGGTCGTCACGGCGCTGTGCCATGGTGCGTTTTTCGGCATCGGCGCGGTGGTGGCGGCAGGCCTGGTCGCCGAGAACAAACGCGCTTCTGCCGTGGCGCTGATGTTCACCGGCCTCACGCTGGCCAACGTGCTCGGCGTGCCGCTGGGCACGGCCCTCGGCCAGGCCATGGGCTGGCGCACCACGTTCTATGCGGTGGTGCTGATCGGCCTGGCCGCGCTGGCCGCACTGGTGTGGCTGGTACCGCGCGATGCGGCCCACGAACCCGCCGACCTGAAGCGCGAACTGCGCGTGTTCCGAAAGCCCGGCGTGTGGGTGGCGCTGGGCATGACGGTGTTCAGCTCGGCGTCGATGTTCGCCATGTTCACCTACATCGCGCCCATCCTCGGCGACGTGACCGGCGTCACGCCGCGCGGCGTCACCTTCACGCTGCTGCTGATCGGCCTGGGCCTGACCATCGGTAACATCATCGGCGGCAAATTGGCCGACTGGAAACTGCTGGCTACGCTGATCGGCCTGTTCATCGCCATGGCCGTCGTGCAGACCGTTTTCTCGTGGACCAGCCGCACACTCGTGCCGGCCGAGATCACGCTGTTCATCTGGGGCGCCATCGCCTTCGCCGCTGTGCCCGCGCTGCAGATCGGCGTCGTCTCCCAGGCGCGCGATGCCCCCAACCTCGCGTCGACGCTCAACATCGGCGCCTTCAACATGGGCAACGCACTCGGCGCCTGGGCCGGCGGCGTGGTCATCGCCCAAGGTTATGCGCTGACCACCGTGCCACTGGCCGGCGCGGGCCTGGCATTGGTCGGTCTGGTGCTGGCCCTGGTGGCATCGCAGCGCGAGAAGACGCTGGCGCGGGCCAGCGGCGCGGCGGTGGCGGCGTCCTGACTTCGACATACTGACTCTCTGTTTTCGACCTCGCCTGCCGGGCAGGCCAGGTCAGCGGCGCAAGTCAACGCGCACTGACTTGGCAGGCCAACCTGAAGCGGCTTGACGGCCTCAGAGCCAGTTTTGCATACAGCACTGAAAAACGAATCCCATTCGGCAAAACTACAATCCATCCTTCTTCGAGGAATCCCCATGACCTGGTCCAACTGGCTCGTTTTCGCTGGCGTTTCAATCTTCATGGCTTTCACGCCCGGCCCGGCCGTGCTGCTGGCCGTCTCCAATTCCATCTCCGTCGGCCCGGGCCGCGCCATGTTCAGCTCACTCGGCAACGCCGTCGGGCTGTTCCTGGTTTCCGCGGTGGCCATGGCCGGCCTCGGCGTCGTGCTCAGCACCTCGGCCACGGCCTTCCTGCTGCTGAAACTGGCTGGCGCCGCCTACCTGATCTACCTCGGCATCAAGCAATGGCGCAACGGCTCGAACGGCTTCGCCGACACCGCTGCCACCGACCAGGCCGGCGCCGCGCCGGGCGGGATGAAGCTGTTCCTGAACGGCGTGACGGTGGCCGTCACCAACCCCAAGGCCATCCTGTTCTTCACGGCGCTGTTCCCGCAATTTCTGAAAGCCGAAGCCCCCGCGCTCGAGCAGTTCCTGGTGCTCACCGCCACCTTTGCCGGCTGCAGCGTGTTGTCGCACATCTTCTATGTGATGCTGGCGCGCGGCCTGAAACGCAGCTTCGCCGACGCGCGGCGTGTGCGCCTGTTCAACCGCGTCTCGGGCGGCGCGTTCGTGGTGCTGGGCCTGGGCCTGTTGAGGCTGCGCAGCAAGGCGGCCTGAGGGCCGATGAATCAGCCAGCCGCAGCCAGCGCCCGCAGCCGCAGGTGCGCCGCATCTTCCAGATCGGGCCGCACCGAATTCTTGGCGTTGATGTAGTGGTTGGTGAACACTTCCAGATACGCGTCCAGCGTGTCGGCCGCGTGCGACTCGCCGGCCAGCGCCAGGCAGCGCGCGGCGACTTCGGCCGTGCATAGCTGGGCGTCGTCGTAGCCCTGGCGCAGGCGGTAACGCGACAGCTGTTCTGGCCGCATGCTGAGCATCGGCAGGCTGTTCAGGTACGGGCTCTTGCGGAACATCTTGTTGGCTTCGGTCCAGGTACCGTCCAGCAGCACAAATAGCGGACGTTTGCCGGGGAGGGCGGGCACCGCGGTCACGCTGCGCGACACGGCCGGGGCGTCCTGCGGGTCGGCGGGAAACACCAGGAAAGGCGTCCACTGCGGGTCGGCCAACAGCAGCAGCAGGGCCGGATCGACCTCGGTACGGGCCCAGCCGAAGGCGAAGGTGTGCGGTACCACGTCGGCGATCAGCCAACCGGTATTGCTCGGCTTGAGGGCTTCCACGTCGGCCATGATGAGGCACATGCCGGCCTCGGTCGCCACCTCGGGACGCAGCGCGCAGAAGCAGTGGCTGGCGATCACGCGGCAACCTGGGCAGCGCGGCGTGCGGTTGCCGCGGCCCACGAACGGTTTCTTGCTGGTGGCCAAGCGCTCTGCCCGCAGGCGCGAAACGGCGTGGTGCATGGGGCTACAGCACCCGGCCCGGGTTCATCAGGCCCTGAGGGTCGAGCGCCGCCTTGATGGCGCGCATCATGCCCATCGCCACCGGCGACTTGTGCTTCACCAGCTTGTGCCGCTTGAGTTCACCCACGCCGTGCTCGGCCGAGATCGAGCCGTCGAAGCGCTGCACGGTGTCGTAGACGATGGTGTTCACGTTTTCTTCCTGGTCGCGCAGGAAGGCTTTGGCATCGCCTTCGGCCGGGGCCTGGATGTTGTAGTGCAGGTTGCCGTCGCCCAGGTGGCCGAAGTTGACGAAGCGCACGCCGGGTATGGCCGCTGCCAGGGCCGCATCGGCCTCGCGCACGAAGTCGGGAATGCGCGACACGGGGATCGAGATGTCGTGCTTGATGTTCAGGCCTTCCTCGGCCTGGGCCAGCGTGATGCTTTCGCGGATGTGCCAGAGGTTGTGCGCCTGGGCGATGTTCTCGGCCACCACGGCGTCGCTGACCAAGCCTTGCTCCAGCGCGGCCTCGAGCAGGCTTTCGAACTGCGCCCGCGCATGGTCTTCGGATTCGCTGTCGGAGTTTTCCAGCAGCACACACCAGGGGGATTCTTTCCACAGCGGCACACGCAGCTGCGGGTAGTGTTTGTCGACCAGGCTCAGAGCAAATTGGCCCATCACCTCGAAGCCGGTCAGCCCCGCACCCAGCCGCTGGTGGGCCAGGACCAGCAGGGCCACGGCGTCGTCCAGCGAGGCCACGGCCGCCCAGGCGGTGAGTTGCGCGGCCGGCTGCGGATACAGCTTCATGGAGGCGGCGGTGATGATGCCCAGCGTGCCTTCGCTGCCGATGAACAGGTCGCGCAGGTCGTAGCCGGTGTTGTCCTTGCGCAGGCCGCTCAGGCCGTCCCATATGTCGCCTTGCGCGGTCACCACTTCGACGCCGAGGCACAGCTCGCGCGCGTTGCCGTAGCGCACCACCTGCGTGCCGCCGGCGTTGGTGGCCAGGTTGCCGCCGATGGTGCAGCTGCCTTCGGCACCCAGGCTCAGCGGAAACAAAAAGCCGGCCTGCTCGGCCGCGGTCTGCAGGTTCTGCAGCACACAGCCGGCTTCCACGGTGATGGTCGAATTGCCCGGGTCGACCTTGCGCACGGCGCTCATGCGCGCCAGGCTCAGCACCACCTGGGTGCCGCTGGCGTTGGGGATCGAGCCGACGACGAGGCCGGTGTTGCCGCCCTGCGGCACGAGTGTGGTGCCGGCGGCGGCGCAGGCTTTCACCACGTCGGCCACCTGCTGCGTACTGCCGGGGCGCACCACGGCCAGGGCCTTGCCCCGCGCGCGTTTGCGCCAGTCCTGTTCCCAACTGCTCAGGTCGGTGGCGGGGTCGTCGTGGGTCAATACGTTGTGCGCGCCGACGATCTGGCGCAGTTGTTCGATCAATGCTTGCATGGCGTCTACTTGAGCTCGGTTGAATCAGGCGGAGGTGGGAACAGTGGCGAGCGCTGCCGCTGCCTTGGCGTTTTTCTGGCGCAGGCGAACATGCAGCACGGACGCAGCGAACAGGCCCAGGCACAGCAGCACTTCCACCAGGGCGAACCAGGCGCTGGGCGCCTTGTCGCTCCAGGCGCGCACCACGCCCTCGGTGAAGTACAGCCACACCACCAGGCTCAGCCAGCGGTAGGTGTACATGCGGTTCTTCAGCAGGCCGGCCAGCGGCACACACAGCGGCAGCACCTTCAGCGCCAGCAGCGAGCCGCCGGGCTTGATGGGCGCGAGCCACAGCTCCCAGGCCAGGCCCAGCAGGATCAGGCCCAGCAGGCAGCCAACGGCCAGGCGGCGTGTCCACGCCACGGTTTTGTCTTGGTCAATCATTTGCGATGGCATCATACCGGCCATGTCTTTGCCCCCTTCGCCATCCGGTCGTCCTGTTGAACTCGCGGATGGTTCGCCCCTGCCACTGTCGCGCCGCTTCGAGATCCTGCTCGCCGATCTGGCGCGTTTTCCGTGGCGCACCACGGCCCATACGCTGCGCGAGCGTTTTCGCGAAGACCAGTTGAGCCTGACCGCCAGCAGCCTCACCTTCACCACCTCGCTGGCGCTGGTTCCCTTCTTCACCGTGGCGCTGGCCGTGTTCACCGCCTTCCCGATGTTCGGCAAGGTGCAGGACGTGCTGCAGCGCTGGCTGGTGCAAAGCCTGATCCCCGACACCATCGCCCGCCAGGTGCTGGGTTACCTGACGCAGTTTGCGTCCAAGGCCAGCAAGCTCGGCAGCGTGGGCCTGGCCATCGTGCTGGTCACGGCGCTGGCGCTGATCCTCACCATCGACCGCACGCTGAACCGGATCTGGCGCGTGCGCCGGCCGCGGCCGCTGGGTCAACGGGTGTTGATCTACTGGGCCGCCATCACGCTCGGGCCGTTGATCCTGGGTGCGAGCCTGGCGCTCACGTCGTATGCGGTGTCGTCGTCGCAGGGCGTGGTCGACAACCTGCCCGGCGGCGTGCGCGTGCTGCTGGACGTGTTCGAGTTCGCGCTGCTTTCGGGCGGCATGGCCGCGCTGTACCACTACGTGCCCAACACCCGGGTGCGCTGGGGCCATGCGTGGGCGGGCGGCATCTTCGTGGCGCTGGGCATCGAAGTGTCGAAGCGGCTTCTGAGCCTGTACATCGCCTCGGTGCCCACCTATTCCATGGTCTATGGTGCGTTTGCCACGCTGCCGATCTTGCTGGTGTGGATCTATGTCGCCTGGGTGATCGTGTTGCTGGGCGCCGTGATCGCTGCCTATCTGCCCAGTCTGTTGACCGGTGTGGCCAGGCGCGCGGCCAGCCACGGCTGGCAGTTCCAGCTGGCCATCGAGGTGCTGCAGCAACTGGTTCGCGCGCGTGCCGAGGGCCGTGACCACGGGCTGACGGCGGCGCAGCTGGCGCAGGCGCTGCGGGTCGATGTGTTGCAGCTCGAGCCGGTGCTGGATACGCTGGGTGCGCAGGACTGGACCGGCAAGCTCGACGAGATGGAAGGACCCGGCATCAGCCGTCCCGAGCCGCGTTACGTGCTGCTGGCGAATCCGGAGGTGACGCTGGTGGGGCCGCTGGCGGCGCAATTGCTGATCGACACCGACGCCACGCTCGACAAGCTGTGGGACCAGTCGCGTCTGCGCAGTCTGCGGCTGGCCGAGGTGCTGTAGCCGGCCCGGCTGGCGCCGGTACGCGAATCAATCGGCCGGCAGCCGGCTCAGCAGATCGGCGCGCTGGTAGGGCTGGTCGCGCCCGGCCAGGCGGATCGACAGGTCGGCCACCATGTCATGGGTGTGGGTGGGCGCGGCCTGGCTCGGCATCAACGCCAGCCAGCCCAGCACCCCGACCAAGGCCCAACGCAAGGCCGGTTTGCCCGGCGGGCGCCCCGCGAGCCAGAGCGTGCAGCCGCTGGCCGCCGCGCCCAGCGCGAAGCCAGACACCACTTCCGACCACGAATGCGCGTTGACCACCACCCGGCTATAGGCCAGCACCATCGCAAACCCATAGGCGACGACGATGGCGGCGGTCTGCCCGCGGCGCCGCACCGGCGTGATGCCGGTGGTCAGCGCGAATGCCATCACCGGATAGATGGCCGCAGAGAACATCGCGTGGCCCGAGAAGCCGGTGAAATCGAGCGCAGCGATGCCCACGCCCCAGCCGAGAAACGCGATCTTCGACACCGAAGTGATGAACACTGCCACGCCCAGCGGCAGCAACCAGGCCAGCGCCAGTCGCCAGGACCGGCCGATGAGCACCATCCACAGCGTGAGCGCGATGGCGACCGGCCAGAGGATGCCGATTTCGCCGAAACGCGTGAGCCAGCGGTAGTCGATGGAGAGGGGGGACATCGCCGGATTTTACGGGCGGCCTGCTGATCCGAAGGCCAGCGTTTTTGCGGTCCAGCGTTTTGCGGGTCGGTGCGGCCGTGTCACTTCGTCAAGAAATGCGTCAGCGCCGCCAGCACTTCTTCCGGCGCCTCGGCCATCATGTCGTGCCCGGCGGGCACCGTCACCAGCCGCCCGTGTTTCGCGCGCGCGACCAGGGGCTGGGCGGCGGCAGGCGGGGTCATCTGGTCGAGCTGGCCGGCGATCACCAGCACCGGGCAGCTCAGGCTGTCCATCGCCGCTTCGCCGCCGCGGTAGGCGTCGCAGGCCTTGAAGCCCGCATGCAACACGTTCACGGCGGTGTTGCTGGCCAATACGCGGCGCATCAATGCCCGCGAGCCGCCCATGACCCAGGTGCCGGGGCCGAGCGAGGAGGGCGGCGGCGCGAGCAGGCCGTGCGAGAAGCGGTTGACCATGTCGATGGCCTGCATCGGCTGGTGCAGCGAGGCTTCTAGCAGCGCCAGCGAGACCTTCATCGGCGACGCCGTGCCCAACAGCGCCAGTTGGCGAATGCGCGCGGGCGCGCGTGCCGCGGCTTCAAGCGCAATCAGCGAGCCGAAGCTGTGGCCGACGAGTGTGGCCGCCGGCAGCCCGGCCGCGTCGAGCAGGGCGATGAGCCAGTCGGCCGCGTCCTCCACCGAGGATGGTGGTGTGCCGGCGCTGCGGCCATGGCCGGGCAGGTCGACGGCCAGCACGTTCCAGCCGTGGTGGGCCAGGTAACGCGTCTGCAGAATCCACACGCTGTGGTCGTTGAGCACGCCGTGCACGAACACCAGCGTGGGCTGCGTAGGGTTGAAGGTTTTGCCGCCGGTGTAGGCGTAGACGTCGCTGCCGTTGACGGTAAGTTTCATGCGGCAGCCTGCGCTTTTTCCGCGGCCTTCAGGGCCCGGGTCAGGTCGTCGATCAGGTCGTTCGGGTCTTCCAGGCCGATCGACAGCCGGATGGTGCCCTGCGTGATGCCGGCGCTGGCCAGCGCGTCGTCGGCCATGCGGAAATGCGTGGTGCTGGCCGGGTGGATCACCAGGCTGCGGCAGTCGCCCACGTTGGCCAGGTGGCTGAAGATCTTCAGCGTCTCGACGAACTTCTTGCCCTGCGTGCGGCTGCCCTTCAGGTCGAAGCTGAACACCGAGCCCGCGCCGCGCGGCAGCAGCTTTTGCGCCAGCGCGTGGCTCGGGTGCGATGCCAGCAGCGGATGCCCCACGCGGGCCACGAACGGGTGGCTGGCCAGAAACTCGACCACCTTCTGCGTGTTTTCCATGTGCCGCGCCATGCGCAGCGGCAGGGTTTCGATGCCCTGCAAAATCAGCCAGGCCGTGTGCGGGCTCATGCAGGCGCCGAAGTCGCGCAGGCCTTCGCGGCGCGCGCGCAGCAGGAATGCGCCGACGGTGCTCTCTTCACTGAAGACCATGTTGTGGAAGCCGTCATAGGCTTCGGTCAGCTCGGGGAAGCGGCCCGACTTTTCCCAGTCGAAGCTGCCCCCGTCGACCACCAGCCCGCCGATCACCGTGCCGTGGCCGCTCAGAAACTTGGTGGCCGAGTGGTAGATGAGGTCGGCGCCATGGTCGAAAGGCTTGATGAGCCAGGGCGAGGTGAGGGTGGAGTCGACCAGCAGCGGCACGCCGGCCTCATGGGCAATGGCCGAGACGGTGGCGATGTCCAGCACGTCCAGCCCCGGGTTGCCCACGGTTTCGCCGAAGAAGAGTTTGGTGTTTGGCCGCACGGCCGCACGCCAGCCGTCGATGTCGCCAGGCTTGACGAAAGTCGTGTCGATGCCGAAGCGGCGCAGCGTGTAGTGCAGCAAATTTTGCGAGCCGCCGTACAGCGCCGTGCTTGCCACGATGTGCGAGCCCGCGCCCATCAGCGTGGCCACGGCCAGGTGCAGCGCAGCCTGCCCGCTGGCGGTGGCGATGGCGCCGATGCCGCCTTCGAGCGCCGAGATGCGCTGCTCGAGCACGGCATTGGTCGGGTTGCTGATGCGTGAGTAGACGTGGCCGGCGCGTTCGAGGTTGAACAGCGCGGCGGCGTGGTCGCTCGACTCGAAGACGAATGAGGTGCTGAGATGGATCGGCACGGCGCGGGCGCCGGTGGTCGGGTCGGGGGCGGCGCCTGCGTGCAGGGCCAGGGTATCGAAGCCAGGGTCGGCATAACCGGGCATGTTGTCTCCGTTCTCGTACTGGTTGTGGGCGGCATCCGTGCAGGCGGTGCACGGGCGGCGGCGGCAAATCACCGGCGAAACAGCGTGTTACCTGCGCACCCTGGTATTTCTATCTACGTCAAGGCCAAAGTGGCTGAAACGGGCCAAAAACAGCCGACATCGCGCTTATTGTGGGCTATATTGCCTGGACCGGTCCCGCTTCCGCCGCGACCAGCCCCCCAAAACCGCGAGCCACGAGGAGTACTTCCATGAAAGTCAGCGACATCCTGCGCGTCAAAGGCAATACGCTCTACACCGCCCTCCCCGACGAACCGCTGGCCACCGCGGTGAACCTGATGGCCGACAAGGACATCGGCTCGCTGGTGGTCATGGCCCACGGCGATCTGGTCGGCATGCTCACCTTCCGCGAGGTGATTCTGGCCATCGTGAAAAACGGCGGCGCGATCGGCAACACGCTGGTGCGCACGGCAATGGACGACCACCCGCTCACCTGCACCTCGGAGACCGACCTCGACGAGGTCCGCCGCATGATGCTCGAGCGCCACGCCCGCTACATGCCGGTGCTGAACCAGCGAATGCTGATGGGCGTGATCAGCCTGTACGACGTGGCCAAGGCGGTGGTGGATAGCCAGAATTTCGAGAACAAGATGTTGAAGGCGTATATCCGGGATTGGCCGGCTGAGGATGAGTCGCCTACTTGAGTCGTGTGTTGCCCATGCAGAAGGCCCGCGGACTGCGGGCTTTTTTGTGGGTGCGGCGAGGTCGTTGTTGTTTTGTGGCGCTCTTGTGCTGAAGGTGTCGGAGTTGCTGCTCTGCTGTTTGTTCTGAGCTTGTTGAAGGGTCTGGATCGGGTTGGTATGGCTGGATGATTTGTCAACGGTTGTTGACGCCGCTGGCCGGTGGTCGCACCGGCGGGCGAGACCCCTTTCTTGTACGCACAAGAAACGGGCCCATCGATGCCGCCCCCACTAACTGCGCCCTTCGCTGCGCTGCGGGAGCCCGCGGTGCTC
>JAQGMQ010000393.1 GCA_028292305.1 Rhodoferax sp. | reverse complement strand
GAGGGTGAGGCTCTGGCCGGCGGTGGATGACATGGCGATGTCCTTGAAAACGGTGTGCCAACTTGTGTATCAAATCCGGGGACTTGCGGCGTCCCGCCCGGATGCCGCTCGGCGGTACGCTTTCTTGCACGCTGGAACCAGTCTTGCATGGGGAGCGGTGAGCCCGGACAGGGTGGCGCAATCCGGTGCGGGCCTGCACCAGATTGGATACAAACTACGCAGTCTGGTGCATCCACTTCAGAACACAAGGCAAAGCCATGCAAAACGAACTCCACCGCTGGACGGCCCGGCAACTGGCCGCGCAAGTCAACGCCAAAACACTTTCGGCCACTGCGGTGGCGCAGGCCATGTGCGAGCGCATTGCCAGGCTGGAGCCGCTGCTCAACGCCTTCGCCGACTTCGACCCGGCCGTGCCGCTGGCCGCGGCGCGTGACGTGGACGCGCGCCTGGCGGCCGGCGAGCAGCTGCCACTGGCCGGCGTGCCGTTCACGGTGAAGGACAACCTGTGGCTCGGCGGGCGGCCCGCCACCTTCGGCTCGCGGGTGTTCGCCGACTTCGTGGCGCCGCGGGATTCCTGGTGCGTGGCGCGGCTGCGTGCCCTGGGCGCGGTGCCGTTGGGCGTGACCAACTGCTCCGAGTTCGCCTGCAAGGGCAACACCGCCACACCATTGCATGGCGAAACGCGCAACCCTTGGGACCTGACCCGCACGCCGGGTGGATCGTCCGGCGGCGCGGTGGCTGCCGTGGCCTCGGGGCTCGGGCCATTGGCACTGGCCACCGACGCGGGCGGCTCGACGCGGCGGCCGGCCGCGCACACGGGCCTGGTCGGGATGAAGCCCACGCTCGGCCGTGTGCCCAACCCCTGGGGCTTCGACGACCCGAACCATCTGCTGTCGGTCATCGGGCAGATCGGGCGCAACGTGGAAGACGTGGCCGTCATGCTCGACGCGCTGACCGCCTGGGAACCGGCCGACACCTTGTCGACGCCCGCGTTTGCACAGCCCGATGTGTTGCCCGGGCTGAAGGCCCCGTTGAAGAAGGACTTGCGCATCGCCTGGTCGCCACAGCTCGGTTGCGGCCTGGCCATCGATGCGGACGTGCTGGCCACGTTCGAAGCCGCCATCGACAAGCTGCGCGGTGCAGGCTGGCACATTGAACGGGCCGACCCGGCCTGGCCGCCGGAAGCGCGCGAATACCCGCTGATCGCTTTGCAGCAGGCCGGCCTGGCGCAACGCTTCGGCGCGGTGTGGCGCAAGACGCCGGAGATGATCGACCCCGACATCGGCGCGCAGATCGAGATCGGCCTGGGGCTGTCCGGTGCGCGCGTCAGCGAGGTGCTGAAACTGCGCGAGGAATTCCATGCGAGCTTCACGCGGTTCTTTGCGCAGTTCGATGCGATGTTGTGCCCGACGAGTCCGGTGGAGGCCTGGTCTTTGGGCAGCCTGGGGCCTAGCGAGATTGGCGGGCTGCCGGCGGGGCCGAGGGGGCATGCGGCGTTCACGCCCATCTTCAATTACGGGGGGGTGCCGGCGTTGTCGTTGCCGTGCGGGACGGGGCGGCGGGGATTGCCGGTGGGGTTGCAGATTGCGGGGCCGCGGTATGCGGATGCGCTGGTGTTGCGGTTGGGGTGGTGGGCGGAACAGGTGTGGGGGGTGGGGGCGTTTTCGCCTTTGATGGATTGAGGGGGTTGCGGGCTTGGGCTGGGGGCGCGTGGAGAACTCCGTTCTTCGTGAGGTGGTCGGAGGGCCTGTTTCGGTTTTTATGGCTGGTTGATTTGTCAACGTGTGTTGACTTCGCTGGCCGGTAGTCGCACCGGCGGGCGAGACCCCTTTCTTGTGCGCACAAGAAACGGGCCCCAAAGAAAGCGCCCCCACTAACTGCGCCCTGCGCTTCGCTGCGGGAACCTGCGGTGCTCAGGTTTGGCGGGGTCTGGCTAAACTCGCTGCGCTCAAACAACGCCAGCCCTGATCCGCCAAACCCTCCGCTCCTCGGCGCATTTAGAGGGGGGTGGGGAGGGGTCAGGGTACCGAATACCGGACGCGTCGCTGCGCTGGCTACCGTCACGGTTTTACTCCCTCTCCCGCGTGCGGGAGAGGGCTGGGGTGAGGGTGGTAATTACGTCCCTGCGCTTCACCCCACGCTCCCCCTGACCTCTCCCGCACGCGGGCGGGGGAACAAGTCAACCGAACAGGACATCTGCCAGGTCCACCTCCTGCACTTCCTGCGCATCGAGCTTCAAGGCGTTTTCGATGTGGTTCAGATGGTCGACCATGATGCTGGCCGCGCCCTTGGTGTCGCCGGCCTGGATGGCGTCGATCAGCAGGCCGTGTTCGTCGTTCGGGCAGGCCACGGCGGTGGGGGCTTCGAAGGTCAGGATGGCCAGGCAGGTGAGCGGCGTCAGCTCGCGCATCAGCCGCGCCAGGATGCTGCTGCCGGACAGTTCGGCCAGCAGCACGTGGAAGTCGCCCGAGAGCCGCACGGCCTGACGGCGGTCGCCGCGGGCGTGGGCTTGTTGTTCGCGTTTGACCAGGGCGCGCAACTGCTTCACGGCGGTGGGGGCCTTGCCGGCGGCGATGCGGTCGATGAGGCGCTCGACGGCCGCGGGCTCGAGCGTGCGGCGCACGGCCAGCACGTCGTGGGCTTCCTCGGCGCTGGGCGTGGTGACGAAGGCGCCGCGGTTGGGGATCAGCGTGACGAGTTGCTCCACCGCCAGACGCTGCAGCGCACCGCGCACCTGGGTGCGGCTCACCGCGAACAGCTCGGCCACGCGTTCTTCCGACAGCTTGGTGCCGGGCAGCAACCGGTGCTCGACGATGGCGTCGTACACGCTCTGGTGGATGTCGGCCTGGCTGGCCACCGTGCGGGCCGCGGGCAGGGCCTTGGCGGCAGCGGCGGTTTTTGTCTTGGGTTTTGTCATCGGGTGTGGCAGCTTGCAAAAACCATGCGCAGCCCCGGCCGAAGCGCCGTCCATTCGTGGATACAAACACTTCGCGGGATCGTATCCAATCTGCCTGGGCTGGCACGATTCTAGCGTCGGCCCCTGTTCCTCAGAATGGAGAAAACACATGTCGGCGCGCACGCTTCTCGGAATGCTCACCCCTTCGTCGAACACCACGCTGGAGCCGGTCACGGCCGCGATGCTGGCCGACCTGCCGGAGGCGAGCGCGCATTTCGGCCGCTTCCGCGTGACCGAGATCGCGCTGTCGGCCGACGCCCTGGCGCAGTTCGACAACCGCGAAATCCTGGCCGCGGCCGAGCTGCTGTCGCACGCGCATTGCCAGGTGATCGGCTGGAACGGCACCTCGTCGAGCTGGCTCGGCTTCGACACCGACCGCACGCTGTGCGCCGCCATCGAAGCCCGCACCGGCGCCAGGGCCTGCACCTCCGTGCTGGCGCTGAACGAGGTGCTGCAGGCCACCGGCGTACAGCGCCTGGGCCTGGTGACGCCTTACCTGGATGACGTGCAGGCGGCCATCGTGCGCAACTACGCCAGCATCGGCATCGACTGCGTGGCCGAGCGGCATCTGCGGCTGCAGGACAATTTTTCGTTTTCCGACGTGAGCGCCGAGCAGATCCGCGGCATGGTGCGCGACGTGATGCACGACAGCGGCACGCAGCGCCCTGAGGCGGTGACCATTCTCTGCACCAACCTGCGTGGCGCAACGCTGGTGACCGAGCTCGAGGCCGAGTTCGGCGTGCCGGTATATGACTCGATCGCGACGGTGGTCTGGAAGTCGCTGAAGCTGGCCGGGCTGGACACCCGGCGGCTGGCCCACTGGGGCAGCCTGTTCAGCCTCTGAAGACCAAGCGCGCGGATGGGTCTTTGGCTTGCGTGGTGCCGAAGCACAGCCTGCGCGCGCGGCGACAGCTATCAACAAGAGAGCGCAACCCCAGCGCACCGGAGCGCCCTCGCGCAACTGGGAGAATAGGCGGTTTGCGGGTGCCCGCGCCGGTCATTCGACCGGTTGCGGCCCGTTGTTGGTTGAATGAAAGATTGCCTGTGTTCAAGAATGTGATGGTGTACCGCATCGGGCCCGCGTGGTCCCCTTCCCTGGAACAGATCGAGGCCGGTCTCGACGCGCACCGCTTCGTCGAGTGTGGCGCGAGCCAGGAGATGTCGCTCGGCTGGTCCGAGCCGCGTGGCGAGGCGCATGGCCCGCTGGTCGAGGCCGTGGGTGGCCAATGGATCTTGAAGCTGACCATCGAAAGCAAGTCGGTGCCGGCCTCGGTGGTGAAGCGCAAGGCCGAGGAAAAGCTGCTCGAGATCGAGGCCACCACGGGCCGCAAACCCGGCAAGAAGGAAACCAAGGAGATCCGCGAGGACGTGAAGCAGTCGCTGCTGCCGATGGCCTTCACCAAGCGCGGCAGCGTGCTGGTCTGGATCGACCCGAAGTCGCGCACGCTGGTGATCGACGCCGGCAGCCAGTCGCGCGCCGACGAAGTCATCACCGGCCTGGTCAAGGCCATCGACGGCTTCAGCGTGATGCAGATCAACACGCAGCTGGCGCCCGCCGCGGCGATGGCCGAATGGCTGACGACGCAAGAGGCGCCGGCCGGCTTCAGCATCGACCGCGAATGCGAGCTGAAGGCCGCCGACGAATCCAAGTCGGTGGTGAAGTACGCGCGCCACGCGCTCGACATCGACGAGGTGCGGCAACACGTGGCCGACGGCAAGATCCCGACCAAGCTGGCCATGACCTGGGAGGGTCGGGTGTCCTTCATGCTGACCGAAGGCCTGCTGGTGAAGAAGATCACCTTTCTCGACGGTGTGCTCGACGAAGGCACCTCGAAGGAAAAGGAAGACGGCTTCGATGCCGACACCGCCATCGCCACCGGCGAGATGCAGCAGCTGATTCCGGCGCTGATGATGGCGCTCGGCGGCGAGGTCGAAATCGGCGTGGCCGCACCCGTGGAGGCGCCGGCCGCTACCGGCCCGGCGGCCCGTGTGGCCGACGAAGCCACCGACCCGGCCGACGCGCCTTTCTGAAGGCGACGCGGCGGGCCGGGCTCAGGCGCTGACGGCCTGCCGCCGTTGCAGGATCTCCTGCGCCGCGTCGAAGTCGAAGTCGCGCACCGCGTCCTCGAAGCGCCGGTAGGTCTGCGGCATCGCCGAGTTGAACAGCGGCGCGTGTTGCTCGAGCAGCGTCTGCGCCGAGCTGTCGTTGTCGGCCAGCAGCGCGGTGAGTTCGTCGCACAGCCGGTGGAACACCACCGGGTCGACCGGCACGGGCGCATGCACCGGCTCCGGCGCCAGCTGCAGCTGCAATTGCAGCACCAGGGCCTGGATCAGCTGCCCGACCTCGTGCACCAGCGGCTGCAGCACCTCACGCGGTTGGCGATCGTGCAGGGCCATCTCCAACGCGTGTGCGCGGATTTCCAGATGGCAGGCGCCGATGCTGCCGGCCACGCCGCGGCAGCTGTGCGCGGCCCGCTCGGCGCTGCTCCAGTCTCCGAGTTCCAGCGAGGCATGGATCTGGGCCGCGGTGCCGCGCTGGTTGCGCACGAACAGGCGCAGCATGTTGAGGTAGGCGCGGCGGTTGCCGCTGAGGCGCCGCAGGCCGGCGACCATGTCAAGTTCGAGCACGCCATCGGGCAGCTCGGCGGTGACACGCCCCTCGCCGCAGGACGCTTCGGCCGTTGTCGCCAAGGGGGCGCCCGGGCCATGGCCAAGCCGCTTTGGCGCGGCGGCATCAGCACCCTCGGCATGGTGGCGCGTGCCGGCATGTTCAGGCGCGATGCGGCGCAGCAACACCTGCCACAGGTGCTCGGCCACAATGGGTTTCGTGACCATGTCGCACATGCCGGCGTCGAGGCAGGCGGCACGGTCGTGCGGCATGACGTTGGCGGTCATGGCGACGACGGGCAGGCCGGCCAGCGCCGGCTGTTTGCGGATCTCGCGCGTGGCCGTCACGCCGTCCATGACGGGCA
>JAQGMQ010000353.1 GCA_028292305.1 Rhodoferax sp. | reverse complement strand
AGCTTCCCAAGGAGAAAGTGCCATGAAAATCTTGTTGCCTGTCGATGGATCGGATGTCTCTCTGGAAGCCGTGCGCCAGGCGATTCGCATGTTGCGGCAGGGGCTCCGGGCGCAACTGGTATTGGCCAATGTGCAGGAGCCGGCGCACCTGTACGAGATGATGATGAACCCCGACCCGGCGCTCATCGAGCGGGCCAGCGCCGAGGCCGGCGCGTTTGCCCTGCGCGGCGGCGAGGCCTTGCTGAAGCAGGCCGGGTTGCCCTACGAGACCGAAGTGGCGACGGGCGACCCGGCCCACACCATCGTCGACATCGTGGAGCGCTTCGCCTGCGACCTGATCATCCTCGGCGCGCGCGACAAGGGCAGCCTGCGCAGTGCCTTGCTGGGCTCGGTGGCACACGAGGTGCTGCACGCCGCGCCCGTGCCGGTGATGGTCATCAAGCCCAGCGAAGAGGCCATCGAAGAAGACGTGCGCGGATCGTCCGAGCTGGACGATATTCCATGACCCAGCTGATCCTGGTGCGCCACGGCGAGACCGACTGGAACCGCGAACTGCGCTTCCAGGGCCAGGTCGACGTGCCGCTCAACGCCACCGGCCACGCCCAGGCCGAACGCGTCGCCGCGCGGCTGGCGGGTGAGCCGGTGCACGCCGTCTTGGCCAGCGACCTGCAGCGCGCACTGCAGACGGCCGAAGCCATCCATCTGCGATCGGCGGTGGACGGTCTGCCCGGCGTTGCCCGCATGCCGGGCTTGCGCGAACAGAATTTCGGCATCGTCGACGGCATGCGGGTGGCCGACATCCAGCAGCAACACGCCGAGGCCTGGGCGCAGTGGGTGCGCTTCGATGCCGACTATGCGTTCGACGGTGGCGAGAGCGCCCGCCAGTTCCATGCCCGCGTGATGGCCGCGCTGCACGACATCGTGCTGCGCCATGCCGACCAGACGCTGGTGGTGGTCACGCACGGCGGCGTGCTGGACATGGTGTACCGCACGGCGCACGGGCTGCTGCTGTCCGGGCCGCGGCAGGCGGTCATTCCCAATGCCGGCATCAACCGGGTGCAACTGGCGATCGTCGACTCAAGTCTTCAGGTGCAGATCGACGACTGGGCCGACACGCAGCACCTGGCCGACCTGCCGGCGCAACCGGTGTACGACCAGGCACGGCTCGCCTTGGCCGCGGCCTTGAGCGTGCCGTCCGCGCCGCGCTGAGGCGCGCCGCTGCAGGCACAGCCACGTCCGATCACGCCAGCAATTTGTCCAGCGTGATCGGCAGCGAACGCACGCGTTTGCCGGTGGCGTGGTAGACCGCATTCGCAATCGCCGCGGCCACGCCGGTGATGCCGATTTCGCCGATGCCGTGCGCGCCGAGCGGCGCGTGTGGGTCAGGTAGGTCGGTCCAGATCACGTCGATCTCGGGCACGTCGAGGTGCACCGGCACATGGTATTCGGCCAGCGACGGATTCATGAAGCGGCCCGTGCGTTCGTCGAACAGGCTCTCCTCCATCAGCGCCATGCCGATGCCCATGATGATGCCGCCGCGGAACTGGCTGGCGGCCGTCTTCGGGTTGAGGATGCGGCCGGTGTCGAACGAGCCCAGCCAGCGCGCGATGCGCACCTCGCCGGTGACCTCGCTCACCCGCACCTCGCAGAACTGCGCGCCGAACGAATGCATTGAATATTTCATCATCTCGGCGGGCATCGGCGCGTCGGCGGTCACGTCCACGCTGTCGCGCCCGGCACGGGCCAGGATGGCCGCATAGGACTCGCCGCGCGTCGGGTCGTCCTTGACGAACAGGCCGCCGTCGCGCGCCTCCACCGCGTCGGCTGCGGCACCGTGCAGTGGCGAGTCGCGGCCCGCCAGGTGGATCAACTCTTTCGTCAGCTTTTCCGCCGCGGCGATCATGCCGGCGGCGATGGTGGTGGTTTGTGACGACCCGCCCGCCACCGGACTGAATGGCAGGCTGGAGTCGCCGTACACGAAGCGCACCCGGTCCAGCGGCAGGCCCAGCCGTTCGGCGGCGTGCTGGGTCTGCACCGTGGCCGTACCCATGCCCATCTCATGCGCGGCGGTCTGCACCACGGCCCGGCCATCGGCGTGGAGGCTGATGCGCACCGCGCCGCCCGGCATGCGGTAGTACGGATAGGTGGCCGTGGCCACGCCCTGGCCGACAAGCCATTCGCCGTCGCGCTGCGAGCGGGGCGTGGGATTGCGCCGAGTCCAGCCGAAGCGCTCGGCGCCGCGCCGGTACGCTTCAACGATGTGGCGGCTGGAGAATGCGTCGCCCTTGGCCGGGTCTTTCTCTGGTTCGATGCGGCGCCGCAGTTCCACCGGGTCGATGCCGCTGGCAACGGCCAATTCATCGATCGCCGACTCCAGCGCGAAGCTGCCGATGGACTCGCCCGGCGCACGCATGGCCGTGTTGGCCACCATGTCCAGCTCGACGACCTGCTGCGACACCAGCAGGTTGTCGGTCGCATACAGGTGGCGCGCCGGAAACGAAAACTGTTCGGGAAAAGCGTTGTGCGTGACTACCGCGGTGGTGCCGGTGTGGATCAGCGCGGCCAGGCTGCCGTCGGCGCGCGCGCCCAGCGCCACCCGCTGCTTCGACAGCGTACGCCCTCCGATGCAGTGGAAGACGTCCGCGCGCTTCACCGCCAGCCGCACCGGCCGGCCCACCGCCTTGGCCGCGGCGATGGCCAGCAGCGTGTGGTTCCACACCGCCTTGTTGCCGAACGCGCCGCCCACGAAAGGCGAGAGCACGCGCACCTGGTCTTCCTTCAGGCCGAAGACCTTGGCGATGGTGTAACGGGTACCGGCCACGAACTGCGAGGCGTCGTGCAAGGTCAGCGCATCGTTGCCGTGCCATTCGGCCGTGGTGGCGTGCAGCTCGATGGCGTTGTGGTTGTAGCGGGGCGTGTGGTAGGTCGCGTCGACCCGCACGTCGGCCTTCGCGAGCGCCGCCTCGGCATCGCCGATGCGGACCTCGGCCGGCTCGCCGAGGATGTTGTCCGGCGCGTGGGCGTGCGGCATCCGCGCCTCGAACGACAGGTGTGCCTCGTCGACCACGTAGCGCACCTTCACCAGCGCGGCGGCATGGTCGGCCTGGTCCTGACGCTCGGCAACCACCACTGCCACGGGTTGCCCGTTCCAGTACACGGTCGCGTCCTGCATCACCGGCAGATTGCTGTTGGCCGCGCTTTTCGGGTCGGTGAACTGCTGCGGTGGCGCCTGCATGCGTGGCACGTTGAGGTGGGTCAGCACCGCCACCACGCCGGGCGCATGTTCGGCGTCCCCCGTGTCGATGTGTTCGATGCGGCCCTTGGCGATGGTCGCGCAGACCAGTGCCGCACAGGCCATGTTGTCGAGCGCCACCTCCGCGGTGAAGCGCGCCGCGCCCGCCACCTTCACGGGCCCGTCGAGCCGCGACAGCGGCTGGCCCAGCGCACCGTGCCGGGCAATCAACGGGTCGACCGGCTTGTCCGGCAACACCTTGACGACCTTCTTGACGATCTCCTGGACGATGCTCACGGCCGTGCTCCTTGCAGGGTGACGAGGGACTGCAGCACGTTGACGATCACGCGCTGCGCGAGTTCGATCTTGAAGCCGTTGTGCGCCAGCGGTTCGGCATCTTGCAGAGCCAGCACGGCGGCCTGCCGAAAGTGTTCATCACTCGCCGGCTTGCCCCGCAAGGCCGCCTCGGCCGTGTCGGCCCGCCAGGGCTTGGTGGCCACACCGCCGAGTGCGATCCGGGCGGCACGCACGTTGCCGTCTTCGATGTCGAGCACCGCCGCGACCGACACCAGCGCAAACGCATAACTCGCGCGGTCACGGACCTTGCGGTAGGCCGAGCGCCAGGCGAACGGGTTGGCCGGGATCTCCACGGCCGTGATCAGTTCATCTGGCTGCAGTTCCGTCTCCACCTCCGGCGTGTTGCCGGGCAGGCGGTGCAGATCGCGCAACGGCAGTGTGCGCTGACCACCGGGGCCCTCCAGCCGCACCGACGCGTCGAGCGCGACCAGCGCCACACACAGGTCCGACGGATGCGTCGCCACGCAATCGGAGGAGCCGCCGAGCACCGCATGCTGGCGGTTGAAGCCGCCGATGGCATCGCAACCGGTGCCGCGCTGGCGCTTGTTGCAGCGCGCGGCCTGGTCGTAGAAGTAGAGGCAGCGGGTGCGCTGCAGGATGTTGCCGCCCACCGTGGCCATGTTGCGGATCTGCGCCGAAGCGCCATTGAGGATCGCCTGCGACAACACCGGAAAGCGTTCGCGCACGCGCCGGTCCGACGCGAGTGCGGTGTTGCGCACGCCGGCACCGATGACCAGGCCGCCATCGGCCGCATCGTCGATGTGGGTGGCCAGGCCGGTCACGTCGATCAGGGAGGCGGGCCGCTCGATCTCTTCGCGCATCAGGTCGACCAGGTCGGTGCCGCCGCCCAGGTAGCGCGAGGGCGCGGCGCCACTGGCCAGGCGCAGGGCGGCGCCGGTGTCCGCGGCGCGGGCGTAGCTGAAGTCGATCATGGCGCTGGCTCCCCGAGCGCGCCTTCATAGACCTGCGCCACGGCGTCGACGATGCCGTTGTAGGCACCGCAGCGGCACAGGTTGCCGCTCATGCGTTCACGCAATTCGTCGCGGCTGAAGGCGATGTGGCTGGCCCGCAGGTCGGCGGTCCGGGCGCTCGGCACTTGCCGCTGCCACTCGCTCACCATGCCAAGCGCCGAACAGATCTGGCCGGGCGTGCAGTAGCCGCACTGGAAGCCATCGCACGCAACGAACGCCTGTTGCAGCGGGTGCTGGTCATCGCCGGTTGACAATCCTTCGATGGTGGTGATCTCGCGGCCTTGCATTTGCACCGCCAGGGACAGGCAGGCATTGATGCGTTCGCCGTTGACCAGCACCGTGCACGCGCCGCACGCGCCCTGCGCGCAGCCCTTCTTGGTGCCGGTGAGGTGCAGGTGGTCGCGCAACAGATCGAGCAGCGAAAGCCGCGGCTCGACGGTGACCGCATGGGGCTGGCCGTTGATCGTCAATTCGAGCAGCAACGAGGTGGACTCGCTCATGGTCGGGCTCCGGTGGGGTGGCGCGACCATGGGGCCTGGCCTGGGTCTGCGATGCTGGACGCAGGGCGATGCAGGCAGGCACGGGGGCGCGTGGTTTTTACGAACCCTTCGACACTAGGCAAACGCAGGAAGACGCCGCGGCAGGCAATGGCGGCATTGCACGTAGGTGCGAGCCTACCTGTCGTCGGATCGGCAGGATTGGGTAGGACTGTGCGCGAGGCGCTAAGGCCGCACAGAAACCGGTTGCGCCTGCAGCACCTCGTGGAACAACTGCAGCAGCTGCCGTGCGAAGCTGTCCATGTTCACGGCCCGGTCGGCTGCGCCGGTTTCGGTGGTGCGGCTGCCCACGGCTGGGCCAGCGACCGCCACGCATACGTGGCCAGCGGCATCGCCGTAGCGGTTGCCGGTCGGGCCCGTGGCACCGGTTTCACCCAGGCCCCAGGTCGCGCCGTGGCGCTCCCGCACGGTGCGTGCAATGAGGCTCGCGTAAGGCGCGGTGCTCGGCCGCATGCCGGTCAGGTCGGCTTCGGTCAAGCCGAGCAGCGCAGCGCGCGCCTGCCGGGTGTAGACCACGGCGCCACCGAGGAAATACGCAGAAGCGCCGGGAAGGGCCAGCAGCGCGGCCGACACCAGGCCACCGGCCGAAGATTCGGCGACGGCCACTGTTTCGCCGCGCGCGCGCAGCAAGCGGCCGACGTTGGCGGCCAGCGTGGCCAGGGACGGCAGATCTTGCGTAGGGGGCGGTGCGGGCAGGTCGGACATCAGCCGAAGGATAGCTTGGGCAGCCACAACGCCAGACCGGGGAACAAGACCAGCAGCAACACCAGCAGCAGCATCATTGCCAGGAACGGCAGCGTGCCGACGATCACGTCGGTGATCGAGCCCTCCTTGCGGATGCCCTGGACCACGTAGAGATTCATGCCCACCGGCGGCGTGATCAACGCCAGTTCGGCCATGACGACCAGGTAGATGCCGAACCACACCGGGTCGACCCCAAGTGCCGTGACCAGCGGGAACACGATGGGAATCGTGCCGATCACCATGGCCAGGGCATCGAGGAAACAGCCGAGGATGAGATAGAACACCGTAAGCACCGCCAACATCTGCAACTGAGAAGCGCCGAGTTGCGAGGCCAGGCTGGCCAGCGCCTGCGGCACCCCCATCAGCCCCAGCACGAAATTGAGATAGAAGGCCGCCGACGCGATGAGGGTGATCATCGCGGTGACGGAGATGGTGGTGATGAAGCACTCGTGCAGCATCCGGATCGAGAACTTGCCGTACGCAATGCACAGCACCAGCGACACGATCACGCCGAGCGCGGCGGATTCGGTGGGAGTGGCCCAGCCGAGATAGATGCTGCCCATCACCACCACGAACAGGGCCGCCGGGGGCAGCAGATCGAGCAGTCGCTTGAGGCGCACCGCCAGCGGTGCCGGGGCCGACACCGCGCCCGCCAGCGAAGGCTTCCACCAGCAGAGCACCACCACCACCGCCATGAACAGCAGCGTGAGCAACAGGCCCGGCACCACGCCGGCCGCATAGAGCCGGCCCACCGATGTGTTGGTCATGGCGCCGTAGATGATCATGTTGATCGAAGGCGGAATCAGGATGCCCAGCGTGGCACCGGCGGCAATGGTGCCCAGCACCAGCCGCGGGTCGTAGTTGCGGCCCTTGAACGCCGGGATCGCCACCGTGCCGATGGTGGCCGCGGTGGCTACCGACGAGCCGGATACCGCGGCGAACATGGCCGAGGCGCCGATGTTGGTGTGCAGGAGCCCGCCCGGCAGGGGGTTGAGCCAGTCCGACAGCGACCGGTACATGCGGTCGGTGAAGCCGCCGCGTACCAGCAGTTCACCCAGCAGCACGAACAGCGGAATGGCCACCAGCACGAAGTTGTTGCCGGCGCCCCAGTTCTGCGTGCCGAACTCCAGCACGGCGGGCGTCCCGAGATAGAAGATGGCGCCCAGCATGCTGATGGCAAACATCACGAAGGCCACGTGCAGGCCCAACGCCATGAGCCCGATGAGCAGGGCGAAGCCGACGACCGCGGCGGTCAGGTCGATCATGGCCGGCCTCCCGTTGCAGCTTCGCCCTGCGCGTTGCGTTCTGCCTGCGCGGTGAGTTCGGCTTCGAGTTCATCCTGCGCGCTGGCCGGGCCATAGAAGCGATTGAGTTCGGGCCGGCGCGTCAGCCACAACCAGAGCGCATGCAGCGCGTAGGCGGTCGATATCAGGGCGAACAGCGAAAGGCCCAACAGCCACAGCGCCTGGGGCTGCCACAGCGGGGTCTGGCGCGGGTTGCTGGCCACGCTCTGGAATTCGATCGATTCCATCAGCACGCTGGAACCGCGCCATGCCGCGAAACAGGCGAAGGCGGCCAGTGTGACCATGGCCAGCACATTCAGCGCGCGCTGCAGGACCTGTGGCATGCGTACCAGAAACACGTCGACGCGGGTGTGGCCGCGCATCGCCATCGTGTAGGAGGCGCCGACCACCGCGACGATGGCCAGCACGTAGCCGCCCAGGTCGTCCGTGCCCTGGAACGAGAACGAAAAAAGTTTGCGGCCGATGATCTCGATGGCGATCACGAACGACAGTGCAAACACGGCGTAGCCGCAAGCGATGGCGGCGAGCCGGGCCACCGGCTCCACCACGCGGCTGATCGGGTTGTCCATGGTTGTACCTTGGGTCCTGGTTGTTGGGTGCGGAAGCGGCGTCTGCCTACTGGATGGCGAAGCCACGCGCCTTGCCCACGGTCGCGTTCCAGATGTCGCTGCACTTGGGGTCGACCTTGTTGCAGGTCTGCTTCCACAACGGCAGCACCGAGCTGGTCACGGCGGCCTTGATCTTGTTGCTGTCGGCGTCGGTCACCGGCACCAGCGTCATGTTGAATTTGGTGCCCTTGGTGCAGGGTTCCTTGCCGATGTTGCAGTTCATGGCGTCGGCGTTCGCGCTTTCGGCGATGTCCCACATGCGGTCTTCCATCTGCTTGAAGCCGGCCAGCAATTTCTTCTGGGCTTCAGGGGAAAACTTGTTCCAGTACTCGAGGTTCATGAAGTGACCCTGCACCGAGCCGGACACCGACAGCGGCATGAAATGGGTGGTGACTTCGCCCCACTTGCCGGCGTTGCCAGACGTGGGCGACGTGACGCCACAATCGGCCACACCACGCTGCAGCGCGGGATACACCTCGGAGAACTGCAGTGTGACCGGCGTGCCGCCCAGCGTCTGGATCAATGCCGCCATCGATGGGGTGAAGCTGCGCACCTTCAGGCCCTTCACGTCGTCGATCGACTTGATCGGCTTATTGCAGTAGAAGACCTGCGGGCCAAACGGCCACAGCGTCATCACCTTGGCCTTGAAACGTTGCTGCAGGCGCTGGTCGAACACCTCGCGGTAGGCGTCCACGGCCTTGCGCAGGTCTTTCATGTTGGTCGAGACGCCGATCAGGTCGATGCCCTCGAAGAATGGGTCGTCGCGCGAGGCCATGCCGATCTGCACGCTCATCACGTCGAAGGTGCCCGAGCGCAGCAGGCGCAAAGCGTCGGCGGCCTGCACGTTCACCACATCCATCGGGTTGTAGTTCACCGTGATGGGTTCGCCCATGAGCTTGGGCAGCGCCGTGAAGAAGGGCTTCTCGATCTCGTCCACGTGTTTGGTGTTGGACGAGAAATTGCCGGCGATGCGCATCGAAGCCGGGTCTGCCGCATGGCTTTGCGGACTGACCGCGGCGATGGCCAGCGCAAACGCGGCGCCAGCCAGTCGGAACAGATGGGGGATGCGGCTGGATGACATGGAAACCTCCGGTGAATGGGGTGAATCGGTGGATGCGGCGCCAGCCTGGTGACTGGCGTGTGCTTCTCACAAAGCACGAAGTGTTCCAAGTTGCAACCGCGGTGGCTCAGCCGATGGCAATGGCCTGCGCGCGGGCCAGCATCGCGCGGTAGTACGGGGCCAGGCGCTCGGCGTCGCCGGACTGGCTGGCCGCCGCGGCCTGCAGGCTGGCGTTGAGCGCGCGTGCTTCGGCGCGCAGCGCACGCTCATCGATGGTGTTGACCTGACCGTTCTCGCACACGATGCGCCCCGCCACCATGGTCATCCGCACCGAGCTCCCCGATTCGCAATAGACGAGCTGGCGCTGCAGGTCGTTGAGCGGCGTGAAGGCATGCGTGTCGAGGTCGATCAGGCACAGGTCGGCCACGCAGCCCACCTTGAGCTGGCCCAACTCGCCTTCGCGGCGGATGGCCCGCGCGCCGCCGCGTGTGGCCGCGTGCAGCACCTCGCGCGCCTGCGGCCAGCGCGCCGAATCAGCGTCGGCGAGGGAATGGATCATGCCGGCCAGCTTGGCCACCGCCCACAGGTTGGTGGTGTCGTCGGTGTTCATCTCATCGGTGCCCAGGCACAGCGGCACGCCCGCGTCGGTCAGCTTCCGCCAGGGCATGATGCCGCTGCCCAGGCGCAGGTTGCACACCGGGTTGTGGGCCACGGTGCAGCCCGATGCGGCCAGCAGCGCGATGTCTTCGTCGTCGACCCAGATCGCGTGGATCACCATCATGCGTTCGTCGAGCAGGCCCAGGCGGTGCACGTATTTGACGAGCGATTCGCCAAACACCTCCTGCCCCAGCACACGCTGCAGCCGCGTCTCCAGGATGTGGATGTTGAACGGCAGGTCGTGGGCGCGCGACAAGGCCGACAAGGCGCGGAAGTAGCTCGGCGTGACGCGTTGCGGCGCCGAGCACGACACGGCCGCGCGCAGCCGCCCGCCGGCGGCGCCGTGCCAGCGGTCGATCAGGTGGCCGTAAGCGGCCAGCAGCTCGGCCTCGTTCTGCAGCGGGGCGGCGTCCATGCGGGCGATTTCATCGGGCGGCAGCAGCTCGCGCAGGAAAGGGTACTTGTCGTATTCGACGATGTTGGGCTGGTCGATCGCCACCGTGGCGCGGATGCCGGCGTCGGCATAGGCTTGCAGCATGGCGTCGAGTCCACCGGTGGTGACAAGCGGCACATGGTAAGCGTCGTCGTGCACGGTGGTGATGCCGCGGCGCAGCATCTCGACCGCGCCGAGCAGGGTGCGCACGTAGGTCAGGCGGTCGGCCTGGGCGATGGCTTCGTCGCCGGTGGCCGAGCTGGCCAGGGGCGGCACCTCGTACAGCATGAAGAGTTCGAGCGGCATGCCTTCCAGGCTGCCCTTCATGAAGTTGCCTGGCGAATGGAAGTGCGCATTGATGAGGCCCGGCATCGCCAGCAGCCCCTGCGCGTCGATGCTGCGGTCGACCGGCCCGGCCCACGCGGCGGCAGCGCCCGGGCCGATGGCGGCGATATGTCCGCCGTGGATGACTATGTCCGCGTCGGCCCAGTCGTGGCCCGCGTCGTCCAGGGCCAGCACGCGGGCGTGGCGCACGATCAAGGTTTGGGCGGGGGTGGGCGGCGTCATGGCAGAGTGACTCCGCGCTTCGAAATGTAGAACGTCATGTGTGCTAAATGTACTAAGATGGTATTCAATTTGTCAAAGATAATTTTATTTAGAATCAATGACTTGCGTGCATTTAAATGGTGCAGTTAAATAATTCTGCACGTTATTGGTGAGGCGAAAGCCGATGTGGTGCGCAATGCGTTGGATGGTTCCGCCGCCACCTGCCTTCGCGGCTGCGCTGTCACCCACCGATGATTTCAACCTACCGGAGCCACCATGCGCTTGCTGATCGTCAATTCCAATACCTCGGCCTTCGTCACCGCCAAGATCGCCGATGCGGCGCGGGCCGTGGCCGCGCCGGGCACCGACATCACCGCTTTGAACGGCTTGTTCGGTGCGCATGTCATCGGCACGCGCACCGAGCTGGCGGTGGCCGAACACGCCACGGTCGACCTGCTGGCCCGGCACGCGCACGAGGCCGATGCGGTGCTCATCGCGGTCTCGTACGACGTGGCGCTGCGCGCGGCCCGCGAGATGCTCGACATCCCGGTGGTCGGCATCACCGAGGCGGCGCTGCTCACGGCCTGCATGCTCGGCGGTCAGATCGGCGTGGTGGTGTTCGGTGCGCGGGTCCTGCCCATCTACCAGGAACTGGTGCGCAGCTACGGGCTGCAGCGGCGCGTGGCCGGCTGGCGCGTGGTGGAAAGCAATGCACCGTATGCGGCCGGCGACCAGAGCCAGGCCGATGCGTTGACGGTTGCGGCAGCGCAGTCGCTGGTGACACAAGACCACGCCGAGGTGGTGGTGCTCACCGGCGCAGTGATGGCGGGCGTGCCGGCGCGCCTGCAAGACCGGATCGACGTGCCCGTGCTCGACGGCGTCAGCTGTGGCGTGCGCCAGGCCGAGCTGCTGGCGGCGCTGCGGCCCGTCAAGCCGCGTGCCGGCAGTTATGCGCGCCTGCCGCAGCGCGAGATGAGCGGCGTCGGCGATGCGCTGGCCGCGCAGTTCGGGCGCTGACGGCTTGCCTGCGGTTGGTCAGGCCGGCGCGGGCGACGGCCAGGGCCGCTGTGGCGCGCGCATCAGCTCGAAAGCCCGGGCCACCTGCAGCACGCCGAGGTCGTCGAAGCGCTGGCCCGCGATCTGCAGGCCGATCGGCAGCCCGCCCGTGGTGTAGCCGCAGTTGATCGAAGCGGCCGGTTGTTCCGACATGTTGTAGGGCACGGTGAAGCCGATGTGGGCCATGGCGCGCAGCGGGTCGTTGGTGGGCGACGGCAGTTCGGCGTCGAAGGCCGGCACGGGCGCCACTGGCGAGATCACGTAGTCGAATGGCAGGCAGGCCTTCACCGTGGCCACGCGGGTGGCGTGGAACTGGCTGTAGGCCGCAAAGGTTTCCGGCCCGCTGAAATGCGCCACGCTGTCGGCCCAGGCGCGGATGTAGGGCAGCACGGCTTCGCGTTTTTCGGGGGGCAGGGCGGCCAGGTCGACGTGGGAACGCATGCGCCAGGCGTGGTCCATGCCGTCCAGCAGGGCCGGCGTCATGAACGGCGCCAGCGGGGTGACGACGGCGCCGGCGCGCTCCATCAGCTGCGCGGCGGCGACGATGGCGGCGTGCACCTCGGGCTCCACCGGCAGGCCGCAGCCCGCGTCGAGCAGCAGGCCGATCTGCAGGCCCTTGAGTTTTTCAACGCCGCCGTCGAAGTGGTCCCAGGCGATGGACTGGAACGGCAGGCTCATGCTGTCGCGTTCGTCAGGCTGGGACAGCACCCGCATCATCAGCGCCGCGTCGGCCACGTGGCGCGTCATCGGGCCGGCGGCCCGGCCGGTGTAGGGCGGGTCGATCGGGATGCGGCCCAGGCTCGGCTTCAGGCCGAATACACCGCACCAGCCCGCCGGCAGGCGCACCGAGCCGCCGATGTCGGTGCCGATGTGCAGCGGGCCGTAACCCGCGGCCGCCGCCGCACCGGCGCCTGCGCTCGAGCCGCCCGGGGTCTTGCGCAGGTCCCAGGGGTTGCGCGCGAGCGGGTGGAACGACGACAACCCGGACGACAACATGCCGTAGTCGGGCATGGCGGTCTTGGTGACGATGACCGCGCCGGCCGCGCGCAAGCGGGCCGCGGGCGGTGCGTCATCGGCCATGGGGGCCAGCGAGGTGGCGGCGGTGCCCAGCGGCATCGGGTCGCCGCGGGTGGCGATGTTGTCCTTGAGGGTGGTCGGCACGCCGTCCAGCGGGCCGCAGGGCGCCGACTTCATCCAGCGTGCCTCCGACGAGCGGGCCTGCGCCAGCGCCGCTTCGGGCCGCAGCAGGTAGGTCGCGTGCAGGCTCGGTTCCCAGCGTTCGATGTGGCGCAGCACCGCCTGCGTCACCTCGACGGGCGACAGGCTCTTCTGGCGGTAGGCGGCGAGCAGGGTGTGGGCGGGCAGGTCGTGCAGGTCGGACATCGGTATGGCGCCGGGGCGTGTGAGGAGGTGAGGAGCCGAGTGTGCCGCAGCCGGCGGCGCGGTGTGGGTGCTGCGGCTTTTCCCTGATCGGACCAAGGGCGGGCCGGGGCGGGGATAATCGGGCCATGAACGCGCTTCCGACTCTTTTTGCCACGACCGCTTGCGCGGTGGATCGGCGTTTGCCCTTGAGGAACGCGGCATGGCGCTGATCATCACCGACGAATGCATCAACTGCGACGTGTGCGAGCCCGAGTGCCCGAACGACGCGATCTACCTCGGCCCGCAGATCTACGAGATCGACCCGCACAAATGCACCGAATGCGTGGGCCACTTCGACGAGCCGCAGTGTGTGCAGGTGTGCCCGGTGTCGTGCATCCCGGTGAACCCGGCGTTTGTCGAAGACAAGGAAACGCTGTGGCAGAAATACCGGCGCCTGCAGGCGGAGATCAAGGTGGAAACCGCGCCGAGCACGCCGCCAGCCAACGCCGGCTGACGTGACTGGTCAGGCGGCGGGCGCGGCGTCGTCGGTGGCCGGCGGTGCCACCGGCTTCGGTGGCTTCGGCCGCGGCGGCTTGGTGGTGTGGATCAGCATCGTGGCTTTTTCCATGTCGCCAGAAAGCAGCTCGGGCAGCGCCTTCAGTGTGCGGTCGATCGTTTCTTCGATCGCCTGCAGATGTTCCTGCGACGGCTTCTTCAGCACCCAATGCAGCACCTGGTCCTTGACGCCCGGGTGGCCGATGCCCAGGCGCAGCCGCCAGTAGTCGCCGCTGCCCAGTTGCGCGTGGATGTCGCGCAGGCCGTTGTGGCCCGCGTGGCTGCCGCCGAACTTGAGTTTGACCTGGCCGGGCACGATGTCGAGCTCGTCATGGGCCACCAGAATTTCCGACGGCAGGATCTTGAAGAATTTGGCCAGCGACGCCACCGATTTCCCGGACACGTTCATGAAGGTCTGCGGCTCCAGCAGCCAGCGGGTTTCGCCCGCCACCGTGGTGCGTGCGGCCAGGCCGTAATACGTCTTCTCGGGCACGAGGCGCACCTTCAATGCCTCGGCAAGCGCTTCGATCCACCAAAAGCCGGCGTTGTGGCGGGTGGCTTCGTATTCAGGTCCCGGGTTTCCCAGGCCGACAAACAGTTTGATCATGGCGTGATTATCCGGTTTCGCGTTTCAGGCTACGGGGTGGGCCGGCTGCGGAGGGCCATAAAAAAGGCCCGCCGAAGCGAGCCTTTTGGTACGCGCAAAGAAGCTTACTTCTTGGCGGCCGTCTTGGCGGCAGGAGCCGTCTTGGCAGCGGGCTTGGCGCCGCCCTTGCCGGCGGGAGCGGCAGCGGCTGCAACAGCTGCTGGATCCGGTTCCACTTCTTCGGCCTTGGAGACCACGGACACCAGGACCGGGTTTTCCTTGCCGCGGATCAGCGCGGTCACGCCCTTGGGCAAGGTGATGTCCTTGGCGTGCAGGGAGGTGCCCTTCTTCAGGGTGGTCAGGTCGACGGCGATGAACTCAGGCAGGTCGGCTGGCAGGCAGGTGACTTGCAATTCGGTCAGCACGTGCGTGATCAGGCAATGGTCGACCTTGAAGGCCGACGATTCTTCTTCACCGCTGTAGTGCAGTGGCACCTTCATGGTCAGCGTGGTGTTGGCTTCAACGCGCTGGAAGTCGATGTGCTGGATCAGTTGCTTGTACGGGTGCATTTGCACGTCGCGCAGCAGGACCTTGCTCACGGTGCCATTCAGTTCCATGTCCAGAATACTGGCGTGGAAGGCTTCCTTCTTGATGGCGTGCCATAGAGCGTTGTGGTCCAGCTCGATGTTGGTCGACGGGTTGGCACCGCCGTAGACGATGCCGGGGGTACGGCCGGTGATGCGGAGACGGCGGCTCGCACCCGTGCCCTGCAAGTTGCGCTCAAAAGCG
>JAQGMQ010000337.1 GCA_028292305.1 Rhodoferax sp. | reverse complement strand
ATGCGGGAACTCGTGGTGCGCGCGCACCACCACCGCGCCGGACTGGGCGACGCCGACGCCGCGGCGGCCGCGCGCCTGCTGGCGGGTGAAGTGCACAACCCGGCGCTGGACGACGTGGTGGCCCGGTCTGCAACGGGCCGTCATCAGCTCAACGCCATTCCTTGACCTGCATCGCTTGACCTTCCCATGGGGGCAGGCCCGAAGATCCGCGCATTCAACATTCGAAATTGCAGGAGCCCACCATGACCGCATCCCGACCCTTCCTCAAGACCTGCGGCGTCGCCGCCGCCTTCGTGTTCTCGGCATTGGCCCTGCCGGCCCAGGCGCAGCAGAAGATGGACCACGCCGGCCACAACGCGGCCGCCGCCAGCGCCAGCGCGAGCCCGTCCACCAAAGCCTTCCAGCAGAGCGACGAAAAGATGATGAAAGACATGGCCGTGGCCTACACCGGCGACGCCGACCGCGACTTCGTGGCGCACATGATCCCGCACCACCAGGGCGCGGTGGCCATGGCCGAAGTGCAGCTCAAGTACGGCAAGGACCCCGAGCTGCGCAAGATGGCCGAGGAAATCGTCAAGGCGCAGCAGACCGAGATTGCCTTCATGAAGACGTGGCAGGCGCGCAATGGCGTGAAGTGAGGTTCAGGCCAGCGTCGTCTTTCGGCTAGCCCCCAGGGCTTACCGCCATTTGGCACATTGGTATACATTTCGGCTGACAAAGACACATGTCTTTGGAGGCCCGATGATGATCCCAAACTGGCTCCGGTCGATCACGTTTTGCGCGCTTGCCTGCACGTGTGTGACGCTGCGGGCGCAGACGCTCGAGATCAGCAAGAACAACATCTACTCGCACCTCAGCGAAGTCGGCGAACGCGTGATGCTTGAGGCCGCACGCCGCGCCGGCATCACGCTCCACATCACGCCGATGCCGCTGGCGCGTTCGATCGTTTTGGCCAACGACGGCGCCACGGACGGCGAACTGGTGCGCATCGCCGATGTCGCCGCGCAATATCCCAACCTCATGAGGGTGCCCACGCCGATCGCCTTCACCACGGTGGGGGTCTATGGCTATCCCGAACACATCGTCGGCAAAAGCGAAGCCGATCTGCGCAGCATGACGGCGGGCATCAGCCGGGGCGCACTCATCTTCAGAAAGTCGACGCAGGGCATGGCCGTGAGCGAGGGCCAGACTTTCGAGGCCGTGTTCGAGATGCTGCGCAACCGGCGCTTCGACATCGCCATCCTCGAATACGGCGGCGCCGAACTCGTGCTGCGCCAGCAAAACCGCGTCGACGAATTCATGCGCTGGCCCTACTACTGGGCCGCCGAGCCGCTGTACTTCGTGCTCAACAAGAAATGGGAGTCGCTGGTGGCGCCACTCGACAAGGCCTTGCAGGCCATGAAGAGCGAAGGCCTGATCGACAAATATGCGCAAGAGACCCTCGCCCGGAACAACGTCAAACCGCTGAAGATGCGCTGACCTCGGCGGCAGCTTCCGGGCCGGCATTGGCGAACACTTCCTTCGCGGCGAACAGGCCGTTCAGCGCGGCCGGAAATCCGGCATACACCGCCATCTGCATGATCACCTCGACCACCTCCTGCCGCGTGCATCCCACGTTGAGTGCGCCGTGGATGTGCACGCGCAATTGCGGCCCGGCGTTGGCGATGGCGGTGAGCGCCGCCACCACGGCGAGCTCGCGCGTCTTGAGGTCGAGGCCCGGCCGCGAATAGATGTCGCCGAACGGAAACTCGATGACCAGGCGGGCGAAATCGGGCGCGATGTCGGCCAGGCTGTCGATGACTTTTTCGCCGGCCTGGCCGTCGACCTCCTTGAGCTTGGCCCAGCCGCGCCGGTAGCGTTCGTTCTCTTCTGCGTGGTGTTGTGCTGTGTGCATGGTTCGTTCGTTTCGTCGGCATTGTGGAAGCAAGGTGGCGACTCTAGGCAGCGCCCTTGGCGCAGTCCAATACCATTTCTGTGATACCTTTTTGGTATGAACCACAGCATCGATCTGCGCCAGTTGCGCTACTTCGTCGCACTCAGCGAAACGCTGCACTTCGGGCGTGCGGCGACGGAGCTGCACATCTCGCAGCCGCCGTTGAGCCGCCAGATCCAGCAGCTGGAAGACGCGCTCGGCGTGGCCTTGTTCCACCGGGGCAGGGCTGCGATCACGCTCACCAATGCCGGCGCGGCGTTTCTGCCCGAGGTGCGGCGCACGTTGGCGCAGGCCGAAAAGGCGGTGGCGGTGGCCCGGGCGGCGCAGCCGGCGCATGCGGCATCGGCCGGGCAGTTCGTGCTGGGCTACACCACGGTGTTCGACCGCAGCGCGATCCCCGATGTGCTGGAGCCGCTGCGCCAACAGTTCCCCGACTGGCGCATCACGGTGCGCGGCAAACGGTCCATCGGCCTGGTGCGCGACGTGCGCAATGGCGCCATGGACGCGGCCTTCATCGGGCTGCACACCGAGGCGCCGGGCCTGGTATTGCAGGTGGTGCGCGAAGAGCCGCTGGTGGTGGCGTTGCCGTCCGGCCATGCGCTGGCCAGGCGCAGGCAGATCGCCCTGGGTGAGCTTGCCGCGCCGGGCTGCCCGCCGCTGTTCTGGTTCGAGCGGCGGCTCAACCCGGGCTTCTATGACCGCAGCCAGGCGTACTTCGACCGCGTCGGTTTTGCCCCGCGCCTGGCGCCCGAGCCGGTCGACCACCACATCACGCTGGGCCTGATCGCCGAGGGGCGGGGTGTGGCCTTGATCCCGGCGTCGATGCGGCAGGTGCGGCGCCAGGGCGTGGTGTTCCGCCCGCTCAAGCTAGACAGCGCCGAGCCGGGTGGGTTGACGATGGGCGTGGCGCTGGCCTACCGGGCGGACTGCGCGTCGCCACTGCTCGGGACCCTCTTGACCCTGTCGTTGGCGACGGCGTCGACCGTGTCGACAGGGTCGGCGAGGACGTCTTCTGGATCAGCGCGCCCTTGAACAGCACCGGGCCGGTCGGCCCGCCCGCGCTCGGCACGCCGCCGCGCGGCTCGAGGCTGATGGCCAGCGCGGGCACCTCGCGCA
>JAQGMQ010000309.1 GCA_028292305.1 Rhodoferax sp. | reverse complement strand
TTCGTCACTGTCATGTCCACCTTCATCTGGTTTCCTTCGATCCGATGTGCCACGTATCCGAGGCGCCCGTTGTCAATCGCCTGTCGCTTGCCACTGGTTGGCTAGCGGCCCATGGCTTGCCGCGCCACCCAGCCCTTCATCCAGCCGCTGCGCTCGAAGCCCTTCATGCCCCAGTTGCGCACGCCCTGCCAGGTGGCTTCGTCGCGCGCAAACAGCTGCTGCAGGCCATCTGTGGCGCCACCGACCGCCAGCACCGCGGCCTTGCGCGCGCGCTCGTAGCGGCGCAGCAGTTTCTCGTCGCCCACGCCGCGCCAGTACTCCCGTGCATGCAGCACCTGCGCCAGCTCGGCCGCGTCGCCCAGGCCGAGGTTCAGCCCCTGGCCCGCCAGCGGGTGCACCGTGTGCGCCGCGTCGCCGGCCAAGGCCCAGGTAACGGGTGTGCGGCCGGCCCAGCGCAACGCCTGCGCGCGCTGCAGCGGCCAGGCGGCCCGCAACCCGGTCAATTGCAGATCGCCCAAAACGCCATGGCTGGCCGTATGCAGTTGCCGGGCAAATTCTTCAGGCGCCAGCGCCAGCAGGCCCGCGACCCGCGTCTCATGGACAGACCACACCACGGCCACGGAGTTCCCGTCCGGCCCGTCCAGCGGCAAAAAAGCCAGAATTTCGCCGCCCGCGAACCACTGCCTCGCCACCTGGCCATGCGGCAGTGCGCACACCAGCCGCGTGGCGATGGCCTGCTGGGCGTACGGCGTGACCTCGAACTCAACACCGAACTCGGCCCGCGTCGCGCTGGCCTTGCCTTCGCAGACCACGGTGAGCGCCGCCTTTGCGGGTGCATCGACTTCCTCGATCATCGGCTGGTAACGCACGGCTTCGCGCAGCCGGGCTTCGAGCGCCGGCACGTCGACGATCCAGGCCAGCGCGTCGGCGTGTTGTTCGCGAGCCTTGAAGTTGACCTCGCCGCCGTCGTCGCCAAACACCTGCATGGCCGACACAGCGGTGGCATGGGCGGCGTCGGGCCAGCAGCGCAGGGCTTCCAGCAGCTTGCGGGAGGCGGCGTTCAGCGCATAGGCCCGCACGTCACCGTGGCCTGTGGCGTCGGCCGGTGCGGGCTGGGCCACCAGCGCCACGCGCAGCCGGTCGCGGGCCAGCAACAGCGCGAGCGTGCGGCCGACGATGCCGGCTCCGCGAATACAAATATCAAAGGGTTGCGCCATGCCCGGGATTGTAGGAGCCGGGCACAATCCGGCTCTCGCAAAGGATTTCGCCTTGAACACCACCGACCCAGCCACTGCCGCCTTGCCCGCATCCGACGTGTCAGCCCGCGTTGCCCGGCTTTTCGTCTACCCCATCAAGTCCTGCGCCGGCGTGGAAGTGAACGAGGTGCTGCTGACCGAAACCGGGCTCGAGTTCGACCGCGCCTGGATGGTGGCCGATGCCGACGGCCGCTTCGTCAGCCAGCGCGAGTTGCCGCGCATGGCGCTGATCAAACCCCAACTGCGCCAGAACGATCTGGTGCTGCGGGCACCGGGCATGCTGGCGTTGCATCTGGCGCTGGACGCGGTCGAAGGCCCGGTCGAGGTCACGGTGTGGGATGACCGCGTCAAGGCCTACGACATGGGCGACGTGGCCGCGCAGTGGTTCAGCGACTTTCTCAATACGGACGCCGATGGTGCGCGCGTGGCGGCACCGCAGAAGCTGCGGCTGGTGCGCTTCGATCCCAAACACCAGCGCCTGTCGAGCCTGAAGTGGACTGATGGCATCGAGGCCCCCAACCAGTTCAGCGACGGCTTTCCGATACTGGTCACCAGCGAAGCCTCGCTCGACGGCCTCAACCAGCGGCTGGTGGCCGCGGGCCATGGCGCGGTCGGTATGGAGCGCTTCCGCCCGAACATCGTGCTGTCGGGCATCGAGGCCCACGACGAAGACCGCGTCGACGAATTGCTGATCGCCACCAACGAGGGCCAGGCCCGGCTGAAGATGGTCAAGCCCTGCCCGCGTTGCCCGATCCCCAACATCGACCCGGCCACCGCCATCAGCAGCCCCGAGGTCGGCGATGCGCTGCAGGCTTACAGGCAGGTGGCGGCGGTAGGCGGCGCGGTTGCCTTCGGCATGAACGCCATCGTGATCGACGGGGTGGACTTCGCGCTGCGCACGGGGCAGGCGGCCGCCGGCGACTACAAATTCGAGTGAACATCCGGCGTTGGCAAGGCAAATAGCCCATGACATACACTTCCGCTCCTGATTTTTGAGGATTTTCATGAGTTTGAAATGCGGCATCGTGGGCTTGCCCAACGTGGGTAAATCCACCCTGTTCAACGCGTTGACCAAGGCGGGCATCGCGGCGGAGAACTACCCGTTCTGCACCATCGAGCCCAATGTGGGCGTGGTCGAGGTGCCTGATGCGCGGCTGCAGCAGTTGTCGGCCATCGTCGTGCCTGAACGCATCGTGCCGGCCATCGTCGAGTTCGTCGACATCGCGGGGCTGGTGGCCGGTGCCAGCACGGGTGAAGGCCTGGGCAACAAGTTTCTGGCGCACATCCGCGAGACCGACGCCACCATCAACGTGGTGCGCTGTTTCGAAGACGACAACGTGATCCACGTGGCCGGCAAGGTCGACCCCATCGCCGACATCGAGGTGATCCAGACCGAGCTGTGCCTGGCTGATCTGGCCGCGGTCGAAAAGGCGCTGCACCGCGTGACCAAGTTGGCGCGTTCCGGCGACAAGGAGTCGATCAAGTTGGTGGCCATTCTCGAGAAATGCCAGGCTGCGTTGAACGAGGCCAAGCCGGTGCGCACGCTTGACTTCAGCAAGGACGAAGTGCCGCTGTTGAAGCAGTTCTTCCTGATTACGGCCAAGCCGGCAATGTTCGTGGCCAACGTGTCCGAAGACGGCTTCGAGAACAACCCGCTGCTCGACCGCCTGACGGCTTTTGCCACCGCGCAGAACGCGCCGGTGGTGGCGATTTGCGCCAAGCTCGAAGCCGAGATGTCGGAGATGAGCGACGAGGACCGCCAGATGTTCCTCGAAGAACTCGGCCAGACCGAGCCCGGCCTGAACCGCCTGATCCGCTCGGCCTACAAGCTGTTGGGCCTGCAGACCTATTTCACCGCGGGCGTGAAGGAAGTGCGGGCCTGGACGATCCATGTCGGCGACACCGGCCCGCAGGCGGCCGGCGTGATCCACACCGATTTCGAGAAGGGCTACATCCGCGCCCAGACCATCGCTTTCGACGACTTCATCGCCAACAAGGGCGAGCAGGGCGCGAAGGACGCGGGCAAGATGCGGGCGGAAGGCAAGGAGTACGTGGTCAAGGACGGCGACGTCATGAACTTCCTCTTCAGCAGCTGAGAATGAACCTGCTGCGCGGCCCGATTCCGCACCTGCGGTCCTCACCGCACGGGCGTGCGGCTCCGGTTCTCGGCGCAGCCTCG
>JAQGMQ010000262.1 GCA_028292305.1 Rhodoferax sp. | reverse complement strand
GCGTATAGCCGTCGGGCGCGGCGCGCTTCACTTCGCTGAGCGCGATCCAGCTGTTGCCGCCGGGCTTGTTGTCGATCACCACCTGTTGACCCCAGGCGCGCGCCAGCTTGTCGCCCACCTGGCGCATCACGGCGTCGGGCCCGCTGCCGGCCGAATAGGGCAGCACGGTGTGTACCGGCCGGGTCGGATAGGTCTGCGCGGCGGCGGGCAGCGCCGTGGCAACGCAGAGGGCGGCGATGGCGAGCCAGGGGATGGCGATGGGGTTTTTCATGGGGTGGTCTCCTGGGTTGGTGGTTTTCTTCAGGCGTGCGCGGTCTGCAAGGCCTGCAGCGCCTCGAAGGCCGCGGTGAAATGCGGATCGCGCTGCTGCAGGTCGGCGTGGCTCACCTGGCCGGTGCGGCGCATGTAGTCGTAGGCAAAACGTACCGGGTCCAGGTGCAGCTTGTCGGCCACATGTTCGTACCAGTCGAGGCTCTTCGCCGCGGCCTGCTGGAAGCTGGACGACGCCGGCCGCCGTGCGCCTTCGAACGCGCCGAAGGCTGCCTGCAGATCGCCGGGGTGCGCGGCCAGCCCGCGGTGCAGCGCGATCGCATCCTGCATGGCCATGCGGGTGCCCGAGCCGAGCGAAAAATGCACCGTGCGCAACGCGTCGCCGAGCAGCACGATGTTGCCGTGGGTCCAGTGTTCGTTCTTGACGATGTTGGCCTCGAACCAGAGCGAGCGGTTGGTCAGCAGTTCGTTGGCGCCCAACTCGGGCGCGAACACCTCGGCGCAGAAGCGGCGGCTCTGGTCCTCGCTGGCGCTGTCCAGCCCGGCGCGGCGCCAGGTGTCCGGGTCCACTTCGACCAGGAAGGTGCTGAGCTCGGCGCTGTACTGGTAGCTGTGGGCGATGAACACGCCGTGCGGCGTCTCGCGAAAGATCAGCGACACCGGCTGAAAGCGCTGGCGCGTGCCGTACCAGGCGAACTTGTTGCGCCGCTTCTCGAAGCTGGGCCGGAAGCTGTCGGCCAACTGCCGGCGCACCGCGCTGTTGCCGCCGTCGGCTGCCACCAGCAGATCCACCTGGCCGGCCAGCGCCTCGGCGTCGTCGATGCGGTGCCCGTAGCTGATGCCCACACCCACCCGTTCGCAGGCGCGCTGCAGCGTGTCCAGCATGTCGATGCGCGCGGTGCGTGAGAAGTGGTTGCCGTGGATCTGCACGTGGTGGCCCTGGTGCACCACCTCCATGTAGTCGCAGCGCTCGTGGTGGGCGGTGAACTCGGCGAAGAACGCGGGGTCGGCCTCCTTCAGGAAAGCGAGGCCGATGTCGGAGAACACCACGCCCCAGCCGTAGGTGGCGCCGGCCGGGTTTTGCTCGTAGATGTGGATGTCGTGCGTGGGGTCGTGCTTCTTGGCGAGCAGCGCGAAATACAGACCGGCCGGGCCGGCGCCGACGATGGCGATTTTCATGGCGGTGGGTTCCTGGGTTGGATGGTCAGGCACTGACGGTGGCGGTGGGCGCTGTCGGCACAGGCGCGGCGGCGCAGGCGTCGCGGTAACGTTCCAGCGCCGCGCGGAAGGCGGTGGGGATGTCGATGCCACGGCGCTCGTCGCGCGCCACACACACCGGGGTCAACGTGGCGACGAACACCACCGCGCCTTCAGGCGTGCGGCCGGTCACGTCGAGCACATAGCTGCGCTGGCGGACCGCGGCCACGGTGACGGTCATGTCGAACACGTCATCGGGCCAGAGCGAGCGCTGGAAGTCGAAGGCCAGCGCGCGGGTCGGCGTGCCGAAGCCCTGGGCCTGTTTGGCGCGCTGCGGCGTGGTCTGGAACAGCGCGCCGTAGAACAGCTCGGCGGCCGAGATCACGTATTCGGAAAAGCTCACGGTGTAGACCACGCCAGCCGGATCGCACTCGCCCCATTTCACGCGGCGGCGCACCACCAGCGGCGTCTCGCCCAGCACCTGCTCGGTGGCGATCATGGCGCGCTCCCGGCGGTGGCGGCCTGCATGGCTTCTGCGGCTGCCGAAGCTTGCGCGGCCTCCGCCGCAAGCTGTGCCGCGATGCGCTGCTTCAATGCCGGCTTGTCGAGTTTGCCGACCCGGGTCAGCGGGTAGTCGTCGACCACCTCGATGCGTTCCGGGCACTTGTACTTGGCCAGGCCGCGGCCCACCAGGAAAGCGGCCAGCGCCTTCACGTCGGGCACCGTCTGGCCGGGCCGCGCGATGAGGTACACGCAGCCCTTTTCGCCGTAATAGGCATCGGGCATGGCGACCAGTTTGGCGTCGGCCACGGCCGGGTGCTGGCTGATGAAGGCTTCGACTTCCTCGCAGCCGATCTTCTCGCCGCCACGGTTGATGTTGTCGCGCAGCCGGCCTTCGAAGCTGTAGCAGCGCAGGCCGCCTGCGACGTGTTCGCGCACCATGTCGCCGGTGCGGTAGAAGCCGTCGGCGGTGAAGGCCCGCGCGTTGGCCTCGGGGTTGTCGAAGAAGCCGGTCAGGCTCGACGGGCCGCGGAAACACAGCTCGCCGGCTTCGCCCGGTGGCGTGGGTTCTTCGGTGTCGGGCACCAGCAGGCGCACCTCGTCCTGCGGGCAGCCCGAGGCGCCCTGGGTGTGGTGCCGCGCGAAGGCCGGCGCGTCGGCCGGCGAGCCGAGCAGCAGGCCTTCGGTAATGCCGTACAGGTTGGAGCATGGCACGCCGATGTGGGCTTCCAGCGCGTCGGCGCGGCTCATGGTGGCAAACAGCCGCAGTGACGACAGGTCGTGCCGCGCCACGTCGGCATAAGCCATCATCTGCGGTGCGATCGGGCCGATCGACAGGGCATGCGTGACGCGGTGCGCTTCGATCAGTTCCAGCATGCGGCGGATGTCCACACGGGGCATCAGCACCGTCGTGACGCCGTGTGCCGCCGTGGGCACCAGCGCATACAGCTGGCCGGCGTTGTGCAGCAGCGGCAGCGACCAGATCACGCGGCTTTCGCCGGTGACGCGGTAACGCGCCATCCAGGCTGTCGAATGGCCCAGGTATTCGGCGTGGAAGCGCGGAATGATCTTGGGCACGCCGGTGGTGCCGCCCGAGAGCTGAAAGCTCAACACGTCGCCATAGCCCAGCGCCAGGCGGGCCAGCCGGGTGCGCGCCTCGGCCAGCGGCATGGCGTCGATCAGCGTGCCCATGTCGGCCACCCCATCGGCCTGGCCGCGCACCACGACCAGGTGCCGCAACCCCGGGTGGCGCGCCGCCATGCCGCGGGCGAAGCCCACCAGGTCGAAGGCCCCGAAGTCGGCCTGCACGAAGTAGCCGCGCGCGCCGGACTGCCGCGCCAGTTGGCCGATCTCGACCTCGCGGTGCTGCGGCAGCGAACACACCGGCACGATGCCGGCTTTGTAGCAGGCCAGCAGCACGATGGCGGTCTCGACGTTGGTGCCGAGCTGGAAGATGGCGCGGTCGCCGGGTAGCAGGCCGAGCTGCAGCAAGGCCGCGCCGAGCCGCTCGGTCTGTTCATCGAGTTCGCCAAAGCTCACGCTGCGCTCGTCGCTGATGAAGGCCGGTCGCTCGGGGTGGCGCTGCGCGGTGGCGCGCAGGGCGTCGCCCACGGTGGTGGCCAGCCACGCGCCGCTGGCCACATGGGCGGCGGCCCGGTCTGCCGGCGCATAGGTCACGCCGTCGATGCGGCACTGGATGATGGGATTCATCGCGGTCTCCATTTTTTCTTCTTGATGGCTTCAGGCGCTGGCCAACGTCTTGGCTGGCACTGTGTCAGGCGCTTCCACGGGCGCAATCACCACGCGGTCGCGGTCGAAGACTTCGATACGGCCCTGCACACCGCCGGTGAAGAGGCCGTACCACACGGCGGGCTTCAGCCTCAGCGTCTTGCGGCGGAACTCCAGCGGCCCTTCGGCCACGATGCAGTCGTAGCCGTCGCCGGGTTCGATGCGGCATTCGGACCGGGCGGCCGCGTCGCTGACCAGGGCCGCGAACTCTTCCACCTTCGGCACGTAGATGCGCACGCCGGCGTCGCCGCCACGGCGGTGTTGCCGGTCCAGCAGCACGGCCTTGCGGGCCCAGATGTCATCCACCGATGTCATGCGGCGGCCAGCCTGCAGCGCCGCGTCTTCGGCTTCGAGCGCCGCCTGCAGCGTGAGCGCCGCGTCATGCGCATCCACCGCGTCGAGCGCACGCAGCTTGCGCGTGATCTCGATGAAATAGCCGTTCGGGTCGCGCAGGTAGATCGACTCGATGACTTCGTGCCGGGTCTCCACCGACACCGTGAGGCCCTGGCCTTCGAGGCGCTGTTTCCAGGCCAGCAGTTCGTCGGCGGTGTCGACCAGCCAGGCGGTGTGGGTGGCGTCGAACACATGGTCCTCGGGCAGCGGCTTCATGGCGGCGCGGCCGTCCAGCGTGGCCGGCTGGTCGCTGCCCAGGTAGTAGAAAAACGCGATGGTGCTGCCGTGGCCGCTGTCGAAGAAGAAGTGCACGAAGTCGGGATGCGTGGCCGGCCCCCAGCCCCTTGCGGAGATCACATGCACCAGCGGCAGGCTGAGCTGGTCGCGGTAGAAGGCGACGGTTTCGCGCAGCTTCCAGGTGGGGCGCGCGGTGTGGTCGACGCCCTGGAGCTTCAGGCGCGGGGCGGTGGTGATGGACATGGGCAACTCCGTTCGAAGAGAAGGTGAAGAAGGTGAAGAAGGTGAAGAAGGTGAAGAAGGGGAGCCGCGCCGTGGCAAGGCGACGAACTCAAAGCGGAAAGCTGTCCCGCAGCCATCCCGCCAGCAGCCGGCCGGCCTCCAGGCGGCCCGGGGCTTCACCCGGCGCCAATGCGCGGCCGTGGTGGTCGCCGCGCACGCGGTGGCGGGTCTTGCGCGGGGAGGCGATGGCCGCGGCGATGCGGTCCACGTCGCCCGGGAAGCAGGCCTGGTCGCCGGTGTATTCGACGATCAGCACCGGCTGCGTCAACGCGCCCGCGGTCTTGGCCAGGCTGGCGTTGGACGACAGGCCGGACCAGGTGGACAACCAGCTCTCCGGCGTGCACTGGCGCGCAAAACCGACGGCGCCGTAGTTCGACGCATACGGCTCGGCACCCCACAGCGAGCCGAACTTGCGCGCTGATGGGTCCAGCGCCAGGTCGAAGCAACGCAGGTCGCCATCGGTGCGCCAGACGTTGATGATCGGCGTGTGGGCGGCGATGCGCCGGTCTTCCGCCGAGGCCTGTGCGCCGGCGGCCTTGACGCGCTGGCGGGCCGCCAGCCGTTCGGCGATCAGGCCGCGGGCCCGCGCGTCGATGCGAGCCACGCGCGCTTGCTGTGCGGCGCGGTAACGGGCGACGAAGGCCGGGTCGTAACGCGTAGCCGCGGCACCGGCATAACCGTTGGCCGGGTCGAGCGGGTCCAGCGCCGGGTCGACCGACAGCGGGTCGGCCTCGTCGGCCACGGACGGGTCGATGCAGTTCAGCAGCAGCGCGCCCTGGCCGGGGTGCGGGCCGACGAACACCAGGCCGTCCACCGCCGGCATCTCGAGCGTGGCCAGCCCGGTGGGTTTGCCGCCGGGTGTCTTTGCGATGCGCTGCGCGCCGGGCAGGCCGGCCTGCTGCGTGTAGAAGGCGTAGAGCCCGGCGCCCCCCGAGTTGCCCAGCAGCACGATGCGCCGGTAGCCGCGCGCCTTCAGGTAGGCCAGGCCGGCGGCCACGTCGTGCAGCGCGAACTCATGCTCGAGCCGCAGGTCGTTGCCCACCGACCGGGGCGACTGCGACCACGCGGCATAACCGGCGCCCACGATGTCGGGAATCAGGTAGTGGCAGGCCATGAACTCG
>JAQGMQ010000246.1 GCA_028292305.1 Rhodoferax sp. | reverse complement strand
CCCCGGCCCCTGCCCGATGCCGGGGCCACCACGCTGCTGCAGGCGCTGCGCAACGACCTGGCGCTGAACAGTCCCAAGTACGGCTGCGGCCTGGGTCAGTGCGGTGCCTGCACGGTGCTGGTCGACGGCGTGGCGGCCCGGGCCTGCGTGGTGCCTGCGCGCGGTGTGGCCGGGCGCGACATCACCACGCTCGAAGGCCTGCGGACGGCGGACGGCCTGCACTCCGTGCAGCAGGCTTTTCTGGACACACAGGCGGCGCAGTGCGGCTATTGCCTGAACGGCATGGTGATGATGACCGTCTCGCTGCTGAAGCACTCGCCCCATCCGACCGAAGCCGAGATCCGCCAGCAGCTGTCGCACAACCTGTGCCGCTGCGGTACGCATCTGGAGATTTTGCAGGCGGTGCGGCGGGCGGCTGAACTGATGGCGGCGGCATGAGTCTGCGGGGGCAAACGGTCCTGACGCGGGCCGAGCTCCGCGCGGCCACCGGCGTGCTGCTGGTGACGCGCCAGCCGCTGCCGGCTCCACCGCCGGTGCCCGGCCAGCCCGCCGCCGTCGCTGCCAACCCGGCCGAGGGCGACGAGATCCTGCTGGCCGTATGGGACGACGGCAGCGTCACCGCGCTCAATGGCCATGTCGACCTCGGCACCGGTTTGCGCACGGCCCTGGCGCAGGTGGTGGCCGAAGAGCTCGACGTGCCGATGGCACAGGTCAACATGGTGCTGGGCGACACCGCGCGCGCGCCGAACCAGGGCGCGACCATCGCCAGTGCGTCGATCCAGCTGCATGCCGAGCCGCTGCGGCGGGCGGCGGCACAGGCCCGGGCCTGGCTGCTTGAACGCTCCGCGGGCCGGGTGGAGATCGCTTACGGCGACCTGCTGCGCGGCCAGCACATCGCGCTGCACCTCGACCTGTCGACCCCGGTGAAGGACCCGCGCGACTACCGCGTCGTTGGCCAGTCGGTGCCGCGGGTCGACATCGAAGACAAGCTCACCGGCGGCCTGGTGTTCGTGCACGACATGCGTGTGCCCGGCATGCTGCACGGGCGGGTGGTGCGCCCGCCTTATGCCGGCGCCGACCATGGCGACTTCATCGGCAACACGCTTGAATCGGTGGACGAATCGTCCATTGCCCACATCCCCGGTATCCGCGCCGTGGTGGTGATCCGCGACTTCGTGGGCATCGTGGCCGAGCGCGAGGAGCAGGCCGAGCAGGCGTTGCTCGACCTGCGCGTCCACTGGAAGGCCTGGCCCGGCATGCCCGACCAGCAGGACGTGCAGCAGGCCATCCGCAACAACCCGCGCACCACACGCAAGCTGGTCGATGAAGGCGATGTGGACGCAGCCCTGGCGGGCGCGGCCGAACCCATGCCGCGCACCTATGTGTGGCCGTACCAGATGCATGCGTCGATCGGGCCGTCGTGCGCAGTGGCCGACTGGAAGGCCAATGGGCTGAAGGTCTGGGCCGGCACGCAGAACCCGCACGTCCTGCGCTTCGATCTCTCGCGCCTGATGGGCCTGCCCGATGTCGCCATCGATGTCGTGCGCATGGAAGCCGCGGGCTGCTACGGCCGCAACGGCGCCGATGACGTGGCCGCCGACGCGGCCTTGCTGTCGCGTGCCGTGGGTGCCCCCGTGCGCGTGCAGCTCACCCGTGCGCAAGAGAATGTGTGGGAGCCCAAGGGCACGGCGCAACTGATGGAGGTGGGGGGCGGGCTCAATGCCGACGGCAGTCCGGCGGGCTACGACTTCCAGACCTCGTACCCGTCGAACGGCGCGCCCACGCTGGCCTTGTTGCTGACGCGCAGCATCGAACCGGTGGCCCAGGCCTTCGAGATGGGCGACCGCACGGCCCGCCCGCCCTACAGCTACGACAACCTGCGCGTGTCGGTGCACGACATGGCGCCCATCGTGCGGGCCTCGTGGCTGCGCGGCGTGTCGGCCCTGCCGAACGCGTTTGCCCACGAGTCCTACATCGATGAACTGGCCACGGCGGCCGGGGTCGATCCGGTCGACTACCGCCTGCGTTACCTCGGCGACCCGCGCGCCGCCGAGCTGGTGCGCGCCACTGCCGCCAAGGCCGGCTGGAAGCCGCACACCGCGCCGCAGCAACTACCGGCGGATGGCGACTGGCTGCAAGGCCAGGGCTTCGCCTATGCCCGCTACATCCACAGCAAATGGCCGGGCTACGGCGCGGCCTGGGCGGCCTGGGTGGCCGACGTGGACGTGAACCGCAACACCGGCGAGGTGCATGTGCGCCGCGTGGTCGTGGGCCACGACGCGGGCCTGATGGTCAACCCCGCGGGTGTGCAGCACCAGGTGCACGGCAACGTGCTGCAGACCACCAGCCGCGCGCTGAAGGAGAAGGTCGATTTCGTGCCCGGCAGCAACGTCGTCGCCAACCAGGAATGGGGCAGCTACCCGATCCTGAGTTTTCGCGAGGTGCCGGTGGTCGAGGTGCTGCACATGGCGCGGCCGGGCGAGCCGTCGCTCGGCGCGGGTGAATCGGCTTCGGTGCCGGGCACGGCTGCCATCGCGAACGCCATCTTCGACGCGACCGGTGTGCGCTTTCGCGCGCCGCCGTTCACGCCCGAGGCGGTGCGTGCGGGCATGGGCATCCCGGCGCCGACGGCGTCCACCGCGCCGGTGGCCTTGCCCGCCGCCGCCGTGCAGCTTGCGGGTCTGCCGTTACCCAAGGGCCGCGCGGCGTGGGCCACCGCGGGCGCGTTGTTGGCCGGCGTCGTGGGGCTGGGCGCCGTCATGTTCGGTGGGCGTGCGTCGATGGCGCCGGTGGTCGCCAGCGGCGCGCCGGTCTACACCGAGGCCACCATCGAACGCGGCCGCCAGCTGGCAGCCGTGGGCAACTGCGTCGGCTGCCACACCACGGCCGGCGGCGTGCCCAACGTGGGTGGGCTGGCCATGCACACGCCGTTCGGCACGGTCTACACCACCAACCTCACGCCCGATGCCGAGACCGGCCTCGGCCGTTGGTCGTTGGCCGCGTTCCAGCGGGCCATGCGCGAAGGCGTCTCGCGCGACGGGCACCAGCTGTACCCGGCTTTCCCGTACACGGCGTTCGCCAAGTCAACCGACGAAGACCTGACCGCCATCTACGCCTACCTGATGGCACAGCCGGCCGTGCACGCGCCTACCCGACCGGCCGAGATGCGCTTCCCGTTCAACCAGCGCTGGCTCATGGCCGGCTGGAACGCGCTGTTCCTCGATGCCCAGCCCTACCAGCCACTGGCGCAGCAATCGGCCGAGTGGAACCGCGGCGCCTACCTTGTCAACGGCCTCGGACATTGCGGCGCCTGCCATACACCGCGCAATGCCCTGGGCGCGGAGCAGGGCGGCAGCAGTTTTCTGGCTGGCGCCCTGGTCGACGGCTGGGAAGCGCCCGCGCTGACGGCGCTTTCGAAGGCGCCCGTGCCCTGGAGCGCCGACGCGCTGTACAGCTACCTGCGCCACGGCCACGCGCCTGAACACGGCGCCGCGGCTGGCCCGATGGCGCCGGTGGTGAAGGAACTCGCCGCGCTGCCGGATGCGGATGTGCGCGCAATGGCAAGCTACCTGGCCACGTTCCAGACCGCAACGGCCAATGACGCCAGCCGCGTGGTGCAGCAGGCCGCGCTGACCGCCCAACTCTTGCCCAGCGCCAGCCAGCGCCTGTTCGACGGCGCCTGCGGTGCCTGCCACCACGACGGCGACGGCCCGCGCCTGCTGGGCGTGAACGTGCCGCTGGCGTTGAACAGCAATCTGCACAGCGACCGGCCCGACAACCTGCTGCAGACGATCCTGAACGGCATCCAGGAGCCGGCTGGCCGCGACGTCGGCTTCATGCCGGCGTTTCGCCACAACCTGTCGGACCAGCAGGTGGCGGAGATCGCGGGTTATATGCGGCAGCGGTTTGCGCCGGGCAAGTCGGCATGGGATGACTTGCCGGCGGCCGTGGCACGGGTGAGGGCGAAATGACGGATCAACCCACCGAGCGGGTTGATCTGGACGCCGCCTGCGACTTGGTGGCCGAGGCGCGTCGGGCAAGGATTCTCGCGACGGGTAGAACCGTGCCGTGGGACGAGGCGAAGGTCTTTCTTGCGGCACGCGCACGGGGTGAAAAGCCTCTGCCACCCGTAGCGCGCAAGCTCAGTGATTCACTGGGGCCGTAGCGAGAGCGACGCGGGCTCGACCCCGGAGAAACAGGGGCCTCGTTCCGCGGCATTCACCGCCGCCCGCCGTCCATCCAATCCATCCCCTCAAACGGATCGAACCCGTCGTCGAATTCCTCCGACCGGCGCACCTGCGACTTGATCCACAGCTTCAGGGTCTTCAGGTCTTCCAGGTGCTGCAACTGGGACTTCATCTGGTGGATGTCCTGCGCCAGCAACTGCACCTGTTCACGCAGCAGGCCCATCATGTTGGCCGGCGTGATGCGCTCGTACGGGCTCATGCCGAAGCGCATCTTGAAATGCGCTTCGGTGTCGCGCAGTTCCTGCTGCAGTTCGCGCGACTGGTCGCTGAGCACCTGGTTGTAGTGGCGCAGCCGCTCTGCGCTGAGGTTGTTGATGCGCTCCGGGTCGATCTGCTCGGCTTCGATCTGCAGCTGCAGCATGTCGAGCAGGTTCTTGTTGGCATAGGCCTGGTTCACGCGCTGCATCAGGGCGGTCTTGCGCAGCTTTTCCTCGGGGTCGGTTTCGCGGTCGGGGTGCAGCGCACTGGCGAGCTTGCGGAAGACTTCGCGCAGGGATTGGCTGGCGTCTTTCTCGGCGGCCTCCTGCTTCACTTCGCGTGCCGACTTCTTGCGGTGCTGGCTGCGGTGTTTGGCCTTTTCATCGGCGATGTGGTCCTGCTGGCGTTCGCGTTCGGCCTGCTCGGCCTCGACTTTTTCGTTCAGCATGCGCATCATCGCTTCGGGCGAATTCATGTCGAGCTCGTCCGGCAGCTCGATGCCCAGGCTTTCGCCGATCATGGCGCGCATGGCCTCGTTCATGGCTTTTTCGTCGGCGTCGAAATCGGTTTCGCCGTAGCGGTTGTACAAGGCCTTCATGGCGTCCAGGCGCTCGCCTTCCATCAAGGTCTGCGCCAGGTCGCAGATGATGTTGGCCAGGTGCTTGCGGTCGGTCTTGCTCAGGCCCTTTTGCGGATACGCGCGGTCGAGGAAGTGCGCCAGCTCGGCGCTGGCGTCGTCCATCTGGGCCTGCAGCGGTTCGAGCTCGCGTGCGTAGCGCTGTTGAAACAGCACGGACGCCTCCTGCCAGCTGGCAAGCTGTTGCCGCTGGGCCGCGATCTTCTGCACCAGGGTGTTGAATTTTTTCTGTGGCGCCGACAACGTGGACTGGCCTTGCTGCGCGCTGATGCTGATCTGGGAACGTGTGGTCATGGTGAAAATTGAGAGGCGTTCGCGGCGCGGCGTGGTTCGAGCCGCGCCGCGAACGGGGATGGATGCGTCGGGTTTGGCGGTGTTCAGGCCGGCAGGAAACCTTCGATCGACAGGTAACGTTCGCCGGTGTCGTAGTTGAAGCCCAGCACCTTGGCGCCTGCGCCCAATTCGGGCAGCTTCTGCGCGATGGCGGCCAGCGTGGCGCCGCTGGAGATGCCGACCAGCAGGCCTTCTTCACGCGCGCAGCGGCGCGCCATTTCGCGGGCCGGTTCGGCGTCGACCTGGATCACGCCGTCGAGCAGCGTGGTGTCCAGGTTCTTCGGGATGAAACCCGCGCCGATGCCCTGGATCGGATGCGGGGCCGGCGCGCCGCCCGAGATCACCGGCGAGGCCTGCGGTTCGACCGCGAACACTTTCAGGTTCGGCCACTTGGCCTTGAGCACGCGGGCGCAGCCGGTCAGATGTCCTCCGGTGCCGACACCGGTGATCAGCGCGTCCAGGCCATCGGGGAAATCGTTGAGGATTTCCTGCGCCGTGGTGCGCACGTGCACGTCGATGTTGGCCGGGTTGTCGAACTGCTGCGGCATCCACGCGCCCGGTGTGCTGGCGGCCAGCTCTTCGGCCCGGGCGATGGCGCCCTTCATGCCTTTTTCGCGCGGCGTGAGGTCGAAGGAGGCGCCGTAGGCCAGCATCAGCCGGCGGCGCTCGACGGACATGCTGTCGGGCATCACCAGCACCAGCTTGTAGCCCTTGACCGCGGCCACCATCGCCAGGCCGATGCCGGTGTTGCCGGAGGTGGGCTCGATGATCGTGCCGCCGGGTTGCAGCTTGCCCGACTTCTCGGCGTCTTCGACCATGGACAGCGCGATCCGGTCCTTGATCGAACCGCCCGGGTTGCTGCGCTCGGATTTGACCCACACGTTGGCACCGGCGCCGAACAGGCGGTTGATGCGGATGTGCGGCGTGTTGCCGATGGTCTGCAGGATTGTGTCGGCGCGCATGGCTGAACCTTTCAAAGTAAACATTTCACACAAAAAATTACGATATGATTGAATACAAAAGTAATTGTCGATAGATTGGTATTTTCTGTATTCAATGCATCCGACTTATGAACAAATTTTCCGTGCTCGGCCATGGCCTGGCTGTTGTCTTTTTTCTCACCGCTTGCGGACCGGCTGTGTTGATGGCGCCTGCCACTTTGGTACCGGTCCAGTCAACGTCGATCCCCGACGTACGCACTTTGAAGCGTGAAGCAAGGTTCAAACTAAAGACGGGCTATTCCCGCGTGTTG
>JAQGMQ010000184.1 GCA_028292305.1 Rhodoferax sp. | reverse complement strand
CCAGTCGATGAAGAACTGCGCGGCCAGCGTCGCCACGGCCAGGTACAGCCCCCGAATGCGCAGGCTCGGAATGCCGAAGAGCACGCCCAGCACCGTGGCAGCCAGACCGCCGCCCAGGATCGACACGATCAGCGGCATGCCGTCGAAGCGCGCCTGCAGGTTGTAGGCCGCGTACGCGCCCACGGCCATGAAGGCGCCCGTGCCCAGCGAGATCTGCCCGCAGTAGCCCACCAGGATGTTGAGCCCGATGGCCGCCAGCGCCAAGATCAGGAACGGCGTGATCACCGCGCGAAACACGTAGTCGCTGGTCACGAACGGCACGACCAGGAAACACACGGCCAGCAGCAGGTACATGCCCCAGCGGTCTTGCGCGACGGGGAACAGCCCCAGGTCGGCCCGGTAGCTGCTTTTGAATTGGCCGTTTTCTCTGTAGAACATATCAATGCCCGCCCGGCCGCCCGAAGGGCATTGAGAGTCGCCTCGGGGCGCAGCGATGAGCGTGGGGGTTTTTCATGTCAGACCCGATCAATGATTTTGTCGCCGAACAGACCCTGCGGCCGGACGAGAAGGAAGCCCAGCGCGAGCACGTAGGCAAACCAGTTTTCAATGCCGCCACCGACAAACGGGCCGAGATAGATCTCGGATAGCTTCTCGCCGACCCCGATGATCAGCCCGCCCAGAATCACCACCGGAAACGCCTTCAGCGCCACCAGCGAGATCGAGAACTGCACGCCCAGCTTGCTGCCCCAGATGATGCCGGCGACCAGGGCCACGATGCCGCCCACCGACCACACGATGACCCAGATGCGCGCCAGCGGAATGCCGATGGACTGCGCGGCCTGGTGGTCGTCGGCCACGGCCCGCAGCGCGCGGCCGGTGCGGGTCTTCTGGAAGAACAGTGTGAGCAACCCCACCAGCATGGCGGCGATGAGCGCCGCGAACAGGTCTTCCTTGCTCAGCAGCAGGCCGCCTTCGAAGGTGTTTTCGAGCACCATCATCGGGTCCTTGGGCATGCCCACGTCGATCTTGTAGGTGGCGCTGCCGAACAGCAATTGGCCCGCGCCGTCGAGGAAGTAGCTGATGCCCAGCGTGGCCATCAGCAGCGTGATGCCTTCCTGGTTCACCAGCCGGCGCAGCGCCAGCCGTTCAATGAGCCAGGCCACCACCACCATGGTCGCCACCGCCGCGCCGAACGCGAGGATGTTGGCCAGGAGCAGGCTCTGAAAGCCGAACCATTGCGGAAACCATTCGGCATAACGCGCCATGGCCAGCGCCGCGAACAGCACCATCGCGCCCTGCGCAAAGTTGAACACGCCCGAGGCCTTGAAGATCAGCACGAAGCCGAGGGCCACCAGCGCGTACAACATGCCGGCCATCAGCCCGCCGAAAACCGTCTCGAGGAAAAAGCCCATGTCAGTTGCGCTCCGTTTTCTGCGGTGCCGGTGCGGCTTCTTCGGCACCGAGGTAGGCGCGGATCACGTCGGGGTTGTTGCGCACTTCTTCCGGCGTGCCGTCGCCGATCTTCTTGCCGTAGTCGAGCACCACCACGCGGTCGCTGATGTCCATCACCACGCCCATGTCGTGTTCGATCAACACCACCGTGGTGCCGAACTCTTCGTTCACGTCGAGCACGAAGCGGCACATGTCCTGCTTCTCTTCCACGTTCATGCCGGCCATGGGCTCGTCGAGCAGCAGCATCTGCGGCTCCATGGCCAGCGCACGGCCCAGGTCCACCCGCTTCTGCAGGCCGTAGGGCAACTGGCCCACGGGTGTCTTGCGGTAGGCCTGGATCTCGAGGAAGTCGATGATCTGCTCCACGGCGTCGCGGTGCTGGATCTCCTCGCGCACGGCCGGGCCGATGCGCAGCGCCTGCCACAGCAGATTGCTTTTGATCTTCAGGTTGCGGCCCGACATGATGTTGTCGAGCACGCTCATACCCTTGAACAGCGCCAGGTTCTGGAAGGTGCGGCCCACGCCCATCACCGCCACCTGGTGGCTGTTCATGTGGCTGAAGGTCTTGCCGCGGAAGGTGATGCTGCCCTGCTGCGGCACGTAGACGCCGTTGATGCAGTTCAGCATGGAACTCTTGCCCGCGCCGTTCGGGCCGATGATGGCGCGGATCTCGTGTTCGCGCACGTTGAACGAGATGTCGGTCAGCGCGTTCACGCCGCCGAAGCGCAGCGAGATGTTGGCCACGTCGAGGATCACGTCGCCTGGGTCCTTGCCCCCACGCTCCCCCACTGTGTGTGGGTCGCTGCCCCCCGAGGGGGCTGCCCCGCCTTGGGGCGGCCCGGCGTCGGGGCTTTTACCCCCACGTTCTTCGACAACGTGGAGATTCTGGGTTTCAGCCATGTTCATCATGCAGCCGCTTTCACAGGGGTGAATGTCTTTGCGTCGCCGATCGCCAGCGTGGCGCTCACGCTGCCGCTGCGCCCGTCTTCGAACTTCACCGTGGTCTCGATGAACTGCGCGGTCTTGCCGCCGTACAGGGCTTCGATCAACGGCTGGTATTTGTCGGCGATGAAGCCGCGGCGGACCTTGTTGGTGCGGGTCAGCTCGCCGTCGTCGGCATCGAGTTCCTTGTGCAGCACGAGGAAGCGGCTGATCTGCGAACCGGCCAGCATGGCGTCCGCGGCCAGGTCGGCGTTGACCTTTTCCACGCAGTCTTGCATGAGGCTGTAGACCTCGCGCTTTTGTGCCAGATCGGTGTAGCCGGCGTAGGGCAGGTTGCGCCGCTCGGCCCAGTTGCCCACGGCGTCGAAATCGATGTTGAGCATCACGCAGACACGCTCGCGGCCATCGCCATAGGCCACGGCTTCCTTGATGTGCGGGAAGAACTTGAGCTTGTTTTCCACGTACTTGGGCGCGAACATGGCGCCGTCGTTCGGGCCGCCCTGGATGCGACCCACGTCCTTCACGCGGTCGATGATCTTCAGGTGGCCGCTTGCGTCCAGGAAGCCGGCGTCGCTGGTGTGGTACCAGCCGTCGGCCGTCAGCACTTCGGCCGTGGCCACCGGGTTCTTGTAGTACTCCTTCAGCAGGCCCGGCGAGCGCACC
>JAQGMQ010000177.1 GCA_028292305.1 Rhodoferax sp. | reverse complement strand
ACAGCAGCATCGTCGTCGAACAGCTCACCAGCGCCACCGCCCGCCCGATCGCACGCCTGGCCCCGCTGTTCGAAGAGGCCCGCGCGTTGTATCAGTCGTTCGGCGAGGCCAGGCTGGTGTGGATACCCGGCCACCGCAATGGCGAGGCGGACGCCTTGGCACGGGCGGCGCTGGGCATGGCCGCGCCGCGGGTGGTGAAGCCGTCGCGTAAGCGCCGCTGAAACGTCTGTCCGCGCATTTCAACGCGGCTTTCATCGCACCGTCGCGCGCAGAACGCATCCCCCTTTGCGGGGACGCGACCTGTCTCACGTGTTGCAAGGTGATACCGACGTTGACAAGCCATTGCCCGCGCCTAGGATGAGGGCCGCACCGCGCGCCTCCCGCCCTGTTGGGCGCGCACCATGGTGCCATCCGGGAGAATGTTGTGGCCCAACCCGACAAGGTTTTCAAGCAGACCTACGACTGGTACCGCGCGGCCGTGACGCGGGCCCTGGCGGGCCTGCCCGCTGCGCAGCAAGCCCCTGCCGAACAGTTGTTGTGGCAGATGCTGGGCGTGCTGCAGTTCAACCAACCGCCGCCGGCCAACCCTGATCTGAATGACTTCAAGGACCCCGGCGGTGCTGCCGAGTCGCTGGCCGTGGCGGCGCAGATCGTGGCCGAGGCGCTGGTCGCGCTGCAGACCGTGAAGCAGGCCGTCGACGGCTTGCAGGGCGGCAACCCGGCCGCGGCGCTGGCGGTCATCGGGCCGGTGGTGCAGCAGATCCAGCGCTTGAGCCAGGGCCTGGCAGGCAGCCGCTACCCGAGTGCTTTCAGCCTGGGCAAGATGCTGCTCACACTCAGCGGTGATGCCCAGGTGGACAACCCGCCCGCCGACCGACAGGCCGAGAAGCTCGCGCGTCTGCTGGGTGCCACCAGCGACGCCGATATCCAGGACACGCAGGCCGCGCTGGGCTGGCTGAATCTGCTGGTGGGCAGCCTGATCGACCGCTCGTTCACGGCGCCGTTGGCCGACACGGCCCAGGCCTTGGCGGTCGGCGGGCTGCCGGTGGTGGCGCCCGCGCTGCCGCGCATCCAGGTGCCGTTCAAGGCGCCTGGCCTGCCGCCGGGCGCGGGCATCGACATCGCCTTCAAGACCGATGCGCCGGTGGGGGTGGAGGCCAAGCTGGCGCTGGGCTTCAACAAGAGCCAAAGCCTGGACGGCAACAGCTTCCAGTTGAACCTGCACGCCAGTGCCGGCGTGACCGCCTTCGTGCCGGTGCTGCCGCCCGGGCCGGCGCGGGTCAGCGGCGATTTCGAGTTCGGCATCGACCTGTCGCGCAGCAGCGATGCCGGCGCGCTGGTGATCGGGCCGTTCCACGGCGCCAGCCTGTCGATCGGCGAACTGGGTATCGGGCTGGCGTTGAAGAACGGCGCGCCCAGCCTGGCGTTTTTTGCGCGCAAGGGCCAGGCGAAACTGGTCCCCGAAGATGCGTTCCTGAAGCTGATCCTGGGTGAAGGCATCACCATCGATTTTTCTGTCGAGGCGCAGGCCGACCAGTTCGGCAAACTGCGCCTGAAGAACGGCTCGGGCCTGCGCGCCAGCCTGCCGGTGCCCACGCTGCCCACCGGGCCGTTCAAGCTGCAGCTGATCAACCTCGGCATCGAGCCGGTGGACGGCAGCTTCCTGCATCTGCAGACCGAGCTGTCGGCCTCGTTCGGCGTGTCGCTCGGGCCGTTCCAGGGTGCGATCGACCGGCTCGGCCTGCTGCTCGACATCGACGCCAGCGGCGGCGCGCCGTCGATCGGGTTCGCGTTCAAGCCGCCGAGCGGCATCGGCCTGAGCCTGGACGCGGGCATCGTCAAGGGCGGCGGCTACCTGTATGTGGACGTGCCGCGCGGCGAATACGCGGGTGTGCTCGAACTCAAGATGATGGCCATCGGCGTGAAGGCCATCGCCATCCTCAGCACCAAGGGCGACGCCGGCTTCTCGCTGCTGCTGCTGATCTACGGGCAGTTCCCGCCGATCCAGCTGTCGTTCGGCTTTACGCTCACCGGCATCGGCGGGCTGATCGGCGTGCAGCACACGGTGAACGTGACGGCGCTGTCGCAGGGCCTGGGCAATGGCTCGCTCGACGCGATCCTGTTCCCGGCCAACCCGGTGGCCGATGCGCCGAAGATCATCAACACGCTGCGCACCCTGTTCCCGGTGAAGCGCGGCGGCTTCGTGATCGGGCCGATGCTGGAGCTGGGCTGGGGCACGCCGAGCCTGGTCACGGTGCGCATGGGCCTGCTGATCGACCCGGTGGAAGGCCAGATCGTCATTCTCGGCCAGGTCATCGTGCAGCTGCCGCCGCTGGTCGACGCGGGGCTGGCGCTGCTGCGGCTGCAGCTCGACTTCGTGGGCTCGGTGGTGCTGAGCCCGCTGGCCATCGCCTTCGACGCCAAGCTGCGCGATTCGCGCGTGGCCTTCATCACCATCACCGGGCAGTTCGCCTTCCGCGCCAACTTCGGCAACCGGCCGAGCTTCCTGATCAGCGCCGGCGGCTTCCATCCGCGCTTCAAGGAAGTGCCGTCCGACATCCCCGCGCCGTTCGACCGCGTGGGCGCGGCCTTCGACATCGGCATCATCGGTGTGTCGTTCAAGGGCTACTTTGCCGTGACCTCGGCCACGGTGCAGGCCGGCTCCGCGCTGCGGGTCTGGGCCGACCTGGGCGTGGCCAGCATCGAGGGCGGCTGGGGCTTCGACGCCATCTGTTATCTGCAGCCGCGCTTCTACTTCGAGGTGGACCTGCGCGCCTACCTCGAGGTGCATGTGTTCGGCATGGACTTCGCGGCGATCCGCATCGAAGGCTCGCTGGCCGGGCCGGGACGCTGGCGCATCGCCGGGCGCGGCATCGTCGAGCTGCCGCTGGTGCCCGACGTGCACATCGAGATCGACGAGGCCTGGGGCACCGACCGCGACACGCCGGTGGTCACCGTGGCGCTGCCCGAGAAGGTGGCCGCCGAGATCGCCGCCGTGGCCAACTGGAGCGCGCAGCTGCCGCAGGGTGGCGAGGCCTGCGTCACCGTGGCCGAGATCAAGGGCGTGCCGGGCTTGCTGGCGCACCCGCTGGGCAGCCTGGTGTTCCAGCAGAAGCTGGTGCCGCTGGAGTTGCGGCTGGCCAAGGTCAGCGGCAGCAAGATCGCCGGCGCCAATGAATATTTCGGTCCGGCGCTGGTCTTGTCACAGGGTGATGACAACGCTGGCGCGGCGGCCCAGCAGGTCGAGCCGCGCACCGACTTCTTCGCCGCCGCGCAGTTCCTCGAGATGTCGCAGGCCGACCGGCTGGCCAAGCCGTCTTTCGAATCGTTTCCCGCGGGTTATGCGCTGCGCGACACCGACTTCGAGCTCGGCGCGCCGGTGCCGCAGTTGATGGAATACGAGGAAGCCGATCTCGGCGCCGACGAGCCCACGCTGCGCAAGGCGCGTTACCGCGGCGCGGTGAGCTACCTCGAAGCCGTGCAGGGGCCGATGCTGCAGTTCGGGGCAGCGGGGCGTTCGCTGCTGCGCGACAAGCTGCTGGTGCAGCCGGCGCTGAAGGCCCCGATGGCGGTGAACCCGGCGCCGGTCACGGTGGCCGACAAGAACACGCTGGCGCCGGTGGCCGGTGCCGCCGTGCAGGGCAGCGTATGGCAGGCGGGCCAGGGCCTGGCGGCCGCTGCCACGCTGGCCGCGCCGCACCTGCAGGTGGTCGAGATGGCCGAACTCGCCGAACTCATTTAGGGGGACTGCTGCATGGCCATTTCCTATCAATTCCTGCCCTGGGCGCGGCGTGGCCTGGCGCGGGCTCACCAGGTGTCCGACAACAACGCCAGCCTGCCCGCGCGGCCGCAGGTGAAGGTGGGGCTGACGCTGCAGGCCCGGCAGGACGGCATCGGTGCGGCCGCGGTGTCGGGCAGCATCGACCTCAGCGTGTACGGGCCGGGCGACGTGATCGGCATCGACCCGCGGCTGGTGGTGCGCACCGACCCCAAGCCGCACATCACCAACTTCGAGCCCAACTACCTGGCGGTGATCGACTTCGATCCGCCCGACTTCCCGTGGATGATGACCCCGGCCCATGCCGACGCCCAGCAGCGCCTGCGGCCGTGGCTGGCGCTGGTCGTGCTGCGCCGCGGCGCGGTGGCGCTGCCGCAGCTCAGGCCGGGTGCGCCGCTGCCGGCCATCGCCCTGACCGCCCAGCAGGTCGGCGACGAACTGCCCGACCTGGCCGATGCCGCGTTGTGGGCCCACGCGCAGGCCGTGTCGACCCGCGGCCCCGGTGATGCGGCCGGCCTGGCCGGCGAACTGCGCCAGTACCCCGAGCGCAACATCTCGCGCCTGGTGTGCCCGCGCCGGCTCGAGCCGCGCACGGCCTATGTCGCCTGCGTGGTGCCGGCGTTCGAAGTCGGCCGGCTGCGTGGCCTGGGCCAGGCGGTGGCCGCCGACGCGGTGCTGAGCCCGGCCTGGAACCACGCCGCGCCCACCGCCACCGAGCTGCCGGTGTACTACCACTGGGAGTTCGCCACCGGCCCGGTCGGCGACATCGAAACCCTGGCGCGGCGCATCCGCACGCCCGACAAATACAAGTCCGACACGGCGCTGCTGGCGCAGCTCGACCACATCGGCGAGCTGCCCGTGGCGGTCGATGGCGACCACCTGTTGTTCGAAGGCGCGCAGCCCGGGCGCACGGTGTTCGAAGGCGCGCTGGTGTCGCTCGATTTCCAGCCCGCGCCGCCCGAGGCGCCGGTGTCGCTGAAGCTGGAGGCCATGCTCAACAGCGGCCAGGATCTGGCCTCGGCCGGCAGCCCCAAGGCGGGCAAGCTGCCGACGCTGGCGCCGCCCATCTACGGCGAACATCCGGTGCGCCGGCACGTGGTGCAGCGGGCCCAGGTCAACAGCCGGTGGCTCGACCAGCTGAACCTGCAGCCGCGTTACCGCCTGGCCGCGGGCTGGGGCGCCGAGGTGGTGCGCCAGCACCAGGACGAATTCATGCAGGCCGCGTGGGAACAGGTCGGCGAGGTGCTGGCCGCCGAGCGTGCCTTCTCGCTGAGCCGGCTGGCGCATGACGTGCTGCAGGCCATCGAGCGCCGGCACCTGGCGAAGCTGCCCGACCACCGGCTGATGGCACTGCTGGCACCGGCCCGCGCGCGGCTCAAGCTGGCGCCGGTCGAGAGCCTGTACGGCCGCATCGACGCGGCCACGCTGCCGGCCGAGCTGTTCGATGGCGCCATGCGCCGCTTCACCGCGCCGACGCGGGCCACGCTGCGCATGGCGCAGTGGCGCGGCCGCGCGGTGGCCCAGCCAGACGTTGCAGCGCAGATGAAGAGCCTGGTCGCGTTGTTTGC
>JAQGMQ010000154.1 GCA_028292305.1 Rhodoferax sp. | reverse complement strand
CTCGTCCCGCGCTTCGACGCCTTGCGCAAGCTGCCAGCAGCCCGAGCTGTGGCTATTGGCGCGCCGGACAGCCATGGCTGGACTGCCATCGACTGGCAGCCCCTGCGCGCCGCATCGGCGACGTCGGCCAGAACGCCATGAAAGACAGAGCTGGACGTCACGCGGCGCCAAGCCGTCGGACCGTGCTGGGCATGGGCATGGGCATGGGCATGGGCATGGGCTTGGGCCTGACCGCCCGCTCGGCACCTGCAGCGCCCATCGCGGGCATGCTTGACCGCGAACAGTCCACCCGTTTCCGCGACTGGATGACGCTGCTGGTCCACGCGCAGATCGACCGCGGTCCTACGCCGCGATGGACTCACCGCGACTGCGCCGGCCTGGTGCGTTTCTGCGTCGGCGAAGCCTTGCGTCCGCACGACGTGGCCTGGCGCGGCGCCAACGGCTTGCTCGGCCGCCGCCTGCCGCCCGACCTCGCCACCGAAGCCGCCGCCCCGCTGCGCCATGCCTGGCGACGCGCCGACGGTAGCCGCGACGCCTATGTCGGCGCGCTCGAGCTGGTGCAGGAGAACACCACCTTCGTGTCCCGCCAGCTGACCCAGGCCGCGCTCGGCGACATGCTGTTCTTCGACCAGGGTGACGAGCAGCATCTGATGGTGTGGATGGGCAACTACATCGCCTACCACACTGGTCATGTAGAGCCCGGCGACAACGGCCTGCGTGCGGTGCGGGCGGCCCAACTGCTGGCGTGGTCGGACACACGCTGGCGGCCGTCCGACGCGAATCCCAATTTCGCCGGGGTGTACCGGCTTGCCTTCCTGGCGCAATGAACAAGAAGCTGATATGAAGCGATCCATCTTTTCCCCGCTACTGCGCCAGGCCTCCCAGCTGCCGGTCGCCATGGCCCTGGCGGCGTTGACCCTGCTGACAACGCCCGCCAGCGCCGCCGAGACGCCCGTGCAACCCCTGGCGAACCAGCGCACCAGCTTCATTGGCGAGCCGTTCTTCCTGCTGTCCGATGCCACCTTCGGCAGCAACGAGCAAGCCCGCGTGCGGCTCGAAGTGAACCAGCCGCAAGCGCTCGAGCAGGTGGGCGGCATCGACGTGCTGGTCTACCGCATCCCCGAGCCGCTGGCTTTCCTGCAGCGGCAGAAGAACCTGCACCGCGTGCAGACCGACGCCCGGCCCGCCGACGAGGGCCTGGCCAACACCCTGACGCATCTGTGGGACAGTTGGGTGGTGAAATCCAGGCTGGTCTGGCAGAAGCTTTTCTCGGCCGACGCGCGCCGCGCGGTACTGCAAAAGGCGCCGGAGCTCAAGACGCCCACACAGCTTTTAAAGCCTTCGGTGTTTGAGGAGCCGCTGCTGTTCCGCCCCATCGCCGGCCTGCCGGTGGTGGAGCGCTTTCGTTATCCGGTGCAGTCGGCGCGGCCTATTCCATTGCCCACGGGCGTCAAGCTCGAAGGCTCCAGCAGCGACTTCATCAACCTCGCACAGGGCAATGTGTTCGTGCCGGTGGGCAAGCGCGCCCCTGGCCTCTACCTGGTCGAGGCGATCAGCGGCCGGTTCCGTGCCACCACCTTGCTTTTCGTGTCCGACACGGTGGCTTTGACCAAGGTCTCGGGCCAGCAGATGCTGGTGTGGGCCGCCCAGCGCGCGGCCGGCGCGCCGGTGCCCGAGACGCGCGTCGTATGGACCGACGGCGTGGGCGTGCTGCAAAGCGGCGCGGCCGATGCCCAGGGCCTGGTCCGCTTCGAGCGCAAGGCGCCAGAGCAGACCTATGTCTTCGGCCAGGACCCGGCGGGCGGCATCTTCATCTCGGAAAACTTCTACTACGACAGCGAGATCTACAACACCAAGGTCTACGCCGTGACGGACCGGCCGCTGTACCGGCCCGGCGACCAGGTCGACATCAAGGTGACCGGGCGTGAATTCAAGAGCGCACGCGAATCGGTGGCGTTGAAGGACGCCGATCTGGCGCTGGCCGTGCTCGACCCATCGGGCCAGGTGGTGCACACCCAAAGCCTGCGCTTCGCCGGCGCCAAGGGGGCCGATACCTCGTTCACGTTGCCCGACAACGCCGTCGCCGGCGGTTACGAGTTGCGCCTGGCCATGAACGGCGAGGCCTACAACGCCGCCTTTCGCGTGGCCGATTACCAGAAACCGCACTTCGAGATCGTGCTGCTGCCCGGCAAGGCCGACTTCAAGACCGGCGAGGCCGTGGTCGGCAAGCTGCAGCTGAACTACCCCGATGGCAAGCCCGTGGCCAAGGCCCGCGTGAGCCTCACCGCGCGCTCGCAGAAGCTGACGATGGTCGAGGGCGAGCTGAAATACAGCGGCCAGTTCCCGGTGAAGCTGACCCAGAACGAACTGGAAACCGATGCCGGCGGTGTCGCCAGTTTCAGCTTGCCAGCGGCCGTCGAACCCAGCCGGTATGTGCTGACGGCGCTGGCCACCGACGGCGCCGCCTACCGCGTGCGCACCTCGAAAGAAATTCTGGTGGAGCGCGGCGGCGCTTCGTTTCGGCTGCTGGCCGACAGGCAATTCTCCAAGCCGGGCGAGGCGGTGAACTTCAGGCTGGCACCAGGCGATCGCCCCGGCGACACCGGCACCGGCACCGGCAGCGCGGGCGGCGAGGCCGTGCCGGTACGCCCCGCGCGCTGGGAATGGGTGCGGCTCGAAGACCGCGAAAAGCTCTCGGGCGACATGCCGCAGGGCGACGCCGTGCCGGTCAGCTTCCCCCGGCCGGGCAGCTACACGCTCTCCCTGCTTGACGCGCAAGGCCGCACCGTCGGCGGTACCAGCCATTGGGTCAGTGGCGACGGCGCGCGAGCCCCCGCCGGCAGCATCGGCCTGGTGCTGAACCAGCTCCGCTACCGCGCCGGGGACACGGCCGAAGTGCTGGTGAGTTTCCCTGAGCCGGTGGACAACGCCTTGCTCACGCTGGAGCGCGACAAGGTCGAGGCGGCGGCGTTGATGGGCCGGCCCTCTGATTGGGTGAAGAGCGAACGCATCGGCCCCACGCAGTGGAAATTCAGCCTGCCGGTGGGCGAGAACATGAGCCCCAACATGACCCTCTCGGTTGCCTATGTGAAGAACGGCGACTACGTATTTCAGAACCAGGGCATCACCGTGGAACAGCCGCGTATCGTGCTGGCCTTCCAGCCCGACAAAGCGGTGTATGCGCCGGGCGACAAGGTGACCATCGACGTGACCTCGACCCTGGGCGGCAAGCCGGTGGCCGCCGACCTGGTGGTGGGTGTGGTCGATGAAATGATCTACGTGCTGCAGCCAGAAATCGCGCCCGCCATCGACGACTTCTTCTACCACCCGCGCCGCAACAACGTGCGCACCAGCGCCAGCCTGTCGTTCATAGGTTATGACCTGGCGACCAGCAAGCTGGGCACGCTGCCATCGCGCCGGCAGGTGAACGAGCGTGCGGTCAAGGTGCTCGAGCGGCCGCGGCGCGACAACATCGACACCGCCGCATGGGAGCCGCGGCTCGCCACCGACAACAGCGGCAAGACGCGCTTCAGCTTCACCATGCCCGACTCGCTGACGCGCTGGCGCATCACCGGCCGCGCGATGGAGTCCGGCGGCGCGGTCGGTCAGCAGGTGGGCTGGGTGCGGTCCGACAAGCCCTTCTACGGCAAGTGGATCAGCCCCGACTGGCAGCGCCAGGGCGATCAGGCGCAGGCCAGCCTGGCACTGTTCAACCAGACCGGGAAGGACGCGAAGGTGGAGTGGCAAGCCACCGGTGCCGGCGTGGACAAGAAAGACACCGTCAACTTGCGGCCCGGCATCAATTTCGTCAGCCTGCCGCTCGCAGCCGACAAGATCGGGGTCACCGATGTGGCTCTGGTGCTGCGCCAGGACAGCAAGCTTGTCGACCAGTTGACCGTGCCCCTGCGGCGCGTGCCGGTGACCTGGCGCGCGCCGCGCGAGCTTTCGCTCGACATGGGTTCCGGCAGTGCCGCCCTGGTATTGCCGGCCGACGCCAGCCGCATCCGCGTGTCGCTGGCGCAGGACCGGGCCGCCGGCGAATTCAACCGCTCGATGGACGAGCTGATTGCCTTTCCGTACGGCTGCGTGGAGCAGACGGCCAGCCGGCTGTTGCCGCTGTCGATGGCGCTGCAGTCGCTGTCGCCTGCGCAGCAGCCCGTCGTGCCGATGTTGGTGCAACGGCTGGCCACGGCCCGCCTTTCATTGGCGCAGATGGCCGGTCCGCAGGCTCAATTCGGCTGGTGGGGTGCAGGCATGGCCAACGATGCCTTCCTCACCATCTATG
>JAQGMQ010000135.1 GCA_028292305.1 Rhodoferax sp. | reverse complement strand
CACCGATCAGCACCTCGCAGAGCCCTTCGGGCGCATCGCCGAAACGGCGCATCGCGCGCGCCACCACAGCCTGGGTCGCGAGCGCCGTAAGCGGCGTCTTCTCCGAGGGCTTCCACACCACGGGATCGCCGCACACAAGGGCGAGCGCGGCGTTCCACGACCACACGGCCACCGGAAAGTTGAACGCCGAGATCACGCCGCAGACGCCCAGCGGATGCCACGTTTCCATCATGCGGTGCTCGGCGCGTTCGGTGGCGATCGTCATGCCGTAGAGCTGGCGCGACAGGCCCACGGCGAAGTCGCAGATGTCGATCATTTCCTGCACCTCGCCCGCACCTTCGCTGGCGATCTTGCCGGCTTCGAGCGTGACCAGCCGGCCCAGGTCGGCCTTGGCCGCGCGCAGCTCTTCGCCCAGCAGGCGCACCAGCTCGCCACGTCGCGGTGCCGGCACGTTGCACCAGACCAGGAACGCCGCATGCGCGCGGGCGATGGCGGCGCGGGCTTCGGCCGGCGTGGCCTCGGGCACGGCGGCAACGGTCTCGCCGGTCAGCGGCGAACGGGCCTGCAGCGTGCCACCGGTGTAGGCCTGGCGCGGCACGCCCAGGCGCTGCAGCAGTTGGTCGATTTCCTGGGGCAGGGGGAGGGCGGGGGTGTTGTCAATGGTGGTGGACATGGCGGTTCCTGGGGCGGGCGGCGGGGTGGGATGGATGCCGCAATATCCGCCAAGCGCCGCCGCTTGCATATCGAAAGTTTGGAAGGAGTTGATGCGTTTCGGGAATGAAGTCACGCGAGGCGGCAGGACGCCCCTCTGCAGAACGCCGATTCGCAATGCGTTATCGTCGCGTTACATCATTCTCAAGGTGCATGACCATGTTTCGCAAAACCTTCCTGCCGCCGGTGGCCGACCTGCTGGCCTTCGAGGCCGCCGCGCGCCACACCAGCATCTCGCGCGCGGCCGACGAACTGCACCTGACGCAGAGCGCGGTGTCGCGCCAGATCCGGCAGCTGGAGGCGCAGTTGGGCATGGCCCTGTTTCACCGCGTGCGCCAGCGCGTGGTGCTCAGCGACGCGGGCCGGGTCTATGCGGCCGATGTGCGGGCGGCGCTGCAGCAGCTCTCGGGCGCCACGCAGAAGGTCATGGCCACCGGCGGCGACGGCGGCCTGCTGAACCTGGCCGTGCTGCCCACCTTCGGCACGCGCTGGCTCATCCCGCGCATGGGCGACTTCGCGGCGCAGCATCCCGAGGTGACGGTGAACTTCGCGTCGCGCACCGAGCCGTTCGACTTTGCGTTGCAGCCGTTCGACGCCGCCATCCATTTCGGCGCGCCGCACTGGGCCGGCGCGGTGTGTGAATACCTGATGCACGAACAGGTGGTGCCGGTGTGTTGCCCGGCCTACCAGCGGCAACTGGGCATCCGCAAGGTGGCCGACCTGGGGCGGGCGGTGCTGCTGCAGCAGACCACCCGGCCGACGCAATGGGCCGAATGGGTGGAGGGCTGTGCGCGTGCCGGTGTGAAGACCGGCGGGCTGGACAGCAGCCAGGTGCTGCGTGGCCCGCGCTTCGAGCAGTTCGCGATGATCGCCCAGGCGGCCGTGTCGGGCCTGGGGGCGGCGCTGTTGCCGCGGTTCCTGATGGAGGCCGAGCTGGCTTCGGGCACGCTGGTGGAGTTGTTTCCGCAGGTGGTGACTTCTGCGGGGGGCTCCACCGCCTCCACTGCCTCTGATGCGTATCACCTGGTCTACCCCGAGTCGCGGGCCGAGGCGCCGCTGGTGCGCGCCTTCCGCGACTGGCTGCTGGGCCAGTGCCGCTGAGTCTGGATAAAAGGCCGTCAGCGCGCCGGCTGCATGCGCAACAGCCGCGCGGCTTCCTCGTCGCGGGCCGCGTTGATCTCGCGCAGCACGCCCCCCATGTCGACCGCGCCGGCCGCCGTCACGTGCTGGCCGGTGAGCGTGGTGTCGGGCTGCAGCAGGCCGCGCTGGTACAGGTCCCAGATCTCCGGGCCATAGGCGGTGTTGCGCAGTTCGGGGGCGAACTGGCCGAAGAAGCTGGCCAGGTTGCCCACGTCGCGCAGCAACATGCGCTGGGCGTGGTTGTTGCCCGCGGCGTCCACGGCCTGGGGCAGGTCGATGATCACCGGGCCGTCTTCGGCCAGCAGAATGTTGAACTCCGACAAGTCGCCATGCACGATGCCGGCGCCCAGCATGCGCACCACCTCGGCCAGCAGGGTCGTGTGGTGGCGGCGTGCATCTTCGGGCGTGAAGGCCACGTCGTTCAGGCGCGGCGCCGCGTCGCCGTGGGCGTCGGTCACCAGTTCCATCAGCAGCACGCCTTCATGGAAGTTGTAGGGCTTGGGCACCCGCACGCCGGCATCGGCCAGGCGGTAGAGGGCGTCGACCTCGGCGCTCTGCCAGGCGGCTTCTTGCGCCTGCCGGCCGAATTTCGTGCCCTTGGCCATGGCCCGGCCCTGGCGCGAATTCTTCACCTTGCGGTTTTCGGTGTAGTCCACGGCCTGGCGGAAGCTGCGCTGCGTGGCCTCCTTGTAGACCTTGGCGCAGCGCACCTCGCCGCCGCAGTGCACGACGTAGGCCATTGCTTCCTTGCCGCTCATCAGTTGGCGGACGAC
>JAQGMQ010000933.1 GCA_028292305.1 Rhodoferax sp. | reverse complement strand
ACGTACTGATAAGTAGTATAACTATGCATACAGGGAACTTCAATATCTTTAATGAAATTAGTTAATAAGCAGGATAGCCGGCTTATTAAAGCCTGTAAGGCCAATGAGCGCTGGGGACAGGAGGCCTATATAAGCAGCCCGACTTTAATTAAGGATACCGTTATAAGCACCTTTCCTATCCAATGCAATGGCAGCAGTGACTCACCTCAAATTAATCTTAACCCTGTCAACAAAAATCCATTTGCTTTCAATTATATTTGGTTACAACCTAACCAACAAATATGCAAGCTGCCAATACCTGGTTTTCGCGCCGCAATACTATTATTGCTGGTGCTGCTATCATCTTAATCTCAGTCGTTACCCTGTTTTGGTTTTACAAACACAAAGATAAAAAAAACGACAATCAGGCTTTTAGCAAATACATCGAATCGTACACAGCCGGGGTTATCTCCAAAGAAAGTACCATCCGCATTAAGCTGGCCAACCAGGTGCAAACAACACATGCGCAGAACGAGCAGCTGAAGGATGATGTGTTTAGTTTTTCGCCATTGGTAAAGGGCAAGGCCTATTGGGTGGATGCGCAAACTATTGAGTTTAAACCCGAGGCAAAACTCGACCCCGATGAAAACTATGATGTGGATTTTGATTTAGGTGCCATCACCAAGGTCCCCGGCGAATTGGAGCATTTTGAGTTCGAATTTAAAACCATAAAGCCTGATTTCAGCATAACGTTCCTTGGTCTGCAAAGTGCTACCGCGACATCGCTGGATAAAATGAAACTGATGGGCACTATCCAGACTGCCGATAAGGAAGATCCTGCCAAAGTAGAAAAACTGATCAACGCCGAGTACGCCCCTGCGGTTGCCATTACCTGGCAGCATCACCCAGCTACCAAAACACACGACTTTGTTTTAAATAACATGCCAAGGGCCACCGGCAAAACCAACCTGCTTACTATGCATTGGAATGGCGAAGCTTTGGATGTAAGCAAGAAAGGCCATCAGGAGTTTCAGGTGCCGGCAACGGGTGTATTTAAGCTGTTAGGCATAAAAGCTATGCAGGACCAGGATCAGTACGTGCTGTACCAGTTCAGTAATCCTATCCGCGTAGGGCAGGAGTTAAACGGCTTGCTGGGAATAAGCAATGTGGCCGATCTGGCTTATACCATTGAAGGCAGTATGGTAAAGCTATACGCGCCAGACCATATGCAGGGTAACTATGGCGCTTTTGCCATTGCAGGGATAGAGGATATCACTCGCAAAAAGCTCCCCACTAACTATAACGCCAACGTGTTCTTCGAGAACAGGCTGCCAGCTGTTAGCATACCGGGCAAGGGTGTGATATTGCCGAGCACCGGCAAGTTAATGATGCCTTTTGAGGCCGTTAATTTAAATGCAGTGGATGTGAGCATCATCAAGATATACGAGAACAATGTTCCGCAATACTTCCAGAATAATAATTTCAATGGAGAGCAGCAACTAAGGCAGGTAGGTAAGCCGGTTGTGCAAACCACTATTAGGCTGGATAATGACAGGAGCTTGAACCTCAACAAAAAGAACCGCTTTATGCTGGATATCGACCACCTGCTCCGCACCGAGCCGGGCGCTATTTACAGGGTGGTTATCGGGTTCAGGCAGTCATACTCTATATATAATTGCAAAGCCGGTAAAATTAAATCGGTTGTGGAAGATGCTACTGAAGAAGACGGAGGCGAAGGTGATTACAGTGAGGACAGCGGAAACAACGGCGGCAGCATTGATGAGGACGATGATTTCTGGACCCGGTACGATAATTATTATCCGGCCGGTTACCGCTGGAATGAACGTGAGGACCCTTGCGGCGCATCCTATTATACTAAAGACCGCTGGGCAACGCGCAATATTATCGCATCGAACATTGGGCTGATAACTAAGCGTGGTAACGATAACAGCATGATGGTGGCCGTTACCAATATTTTAACCGCGCAACCCATGCCGGGTGTGACTATAGAACTACTGGATTACCAGAAACAGGTGATCTATAAAGGCACTTCAGATGGCGATGGCTTCGCCACCTTTATGCTAAAACGCAAACCGTACTTGTTAGTCGCCAAAAAAGGTAGTGAACGCGGTTATTTAAAATTGGATGATGGCAACGCTTTGCCTTTATCCCGCTTTGATGTAAGCGGAGAGCAAATTCAGCACGGCTTAAAAGGCTTTATTTATGGCGAGCGCGGCGTTTGGCGTCCTGGTGATTCGCTATTTATCTCCTTCATCTTAGAAGACAAGCTAAAAACGTTACCGCCTGACCACCCAGTGGAGTTTGAGTTCTATAATCCGCAGGGGCAGCTTTACAAAAAGCTGGTGAAAATTAAATCGGTTGATGGCTTTTACAGCTTCCACGTAGCAACCACCACCTCATCGCCAACTGGTAACTGGAGCGCTAAGGTAAAGGTAGGCGGGGCGCTGTTCGAGAAAAACCTGAAGGTAGAAACCATTATGCCCAACCGCCTAAAGCTTGACCTGAACTTTGGCAATCAAACAGAGCTCACAAAAGGCAGCGGCAGCAACGGCGTGTTAACAGCGAAATGGCTGTTTGGTGGTATTGCTCAAAACTTAAAAGCCAAGGTTGATGCGTTTTTATCAGCACAGACAACCAGCTTTAAAAACTTTGAGGGCTATGAATTTGATGACCCAACACTGCCGTTCAATACCCAAAGCCAGACTGTTTTTGACGGCAGTTTAGATGCCAATGGTACCACGCCGATAGATGCAGATATCAATGTAGAGAAACAAGCGCCAGGCCAGCTGAAAGCCAATTTTTTGGTAAAAGTATTTGAGCCGGGTGGTAACTTCAGCATTCAGCAAGTGAGCAAGCCATACAACGTTTACAATGGCTATGTGGGCATCAGAAGCCCGAAGGGTAGTTCGTTAAGTGATATGTTGACGACCGGCACAGATCACCATATTGATATAGCAGATGTAGATGTAAAGGGCAACCCCTTTGCCGGTATCCGCAATGTGGATGTGGAGCTATACAAAATTCAATGGCGCTGGTGGTGGGATCAAACCGGCGACGAGATGAGTAATTTTACCCAAAACCAATATAACAAGCTCGTAACGGCCCAATCTGTTCGGCTAACAAACGGCCGCGGTAAGTGGACATTGCATATAAACCAAAATGATTGGGGACGGTACCTAATCAAAGTAAAAGACCAGCGCACGGGTCACTCCACCGGTAAAATCATTTATGTGGACTGGCCAAACTGGGCCGAACGTTTACAGCAAGATAATCCTACCGAGGCTGCCATGCTGTCCTTTACATCCGACAAGAAGAGCTACAAGGTAGGCGAGGAAGCAACTTTGACCATTCCGACAGGAAGCGAAGGCCGCGCGCTGATCAGTTTTGAAAACGGCAGCAAGGTGGTAAAAAAGATTTGGACAGATACTAAAAAAGGCCAAACGCAATACAAGTTTAAGGTGGATGAAAACATGGCACCAAATGTTTTTGTAAACGTAACGCTGCTGCAACAACATTCACAAACAGTGAACGATCTGCCTATCCGGATGTATGGCGCTATCCCCATCAAGGTAGATAACCCGGCAACAGTATTAAAACCGGTGATAACTATGCCGGATAAAATAAGGCCACAAACACTGTCATCTGTAACAGTTTCAGAAGCATCGGGTAAGGAAATGACTTATACAGTTGCTATTGTGGATGAAGGCATCCTTGACCTGACCAACTTTAAAACCCCTGA
>JAQGMQ010000061.1 GCA_028292305.1 Rhodoferax sp. | reverse complement strand
GGCGACGGCATCGACCAGCAACTTCGCACCGGCGGCGTGCACCAGTCTGGCCACCCTGGCGACCGGATTGATGGTGCCCAAAATGTTGGATGCGTGGGTCATCGCCACCCATTTCGTGCGCGGCGTGAGGAGTTTTTCCAGGTCGCTGGTGTGCAGCGCCAACGTCTCGGTGTTGACGTTCCAGAACTTGATCACCGCGCCTGCTTTTTCGAGCCGCAGCCAACCGCCGATGTTGGCTTCGTGGTCGGTGTTGGTGACGATGATCTCGTCGCCGGGCTGTACGGTGGGCAGGATGGCGCTGGTCAGCTGGAACATCAGCGAGGTGGTCGAGCCGCCCATCACCACTTCGTCGTCGAACGGCGCGTTGATGAGTTCGGCCACGGCACGCCGCGCGGCGAAGACCTTGGCGCCCGCGTCCTGCGACTGCGCGTAGCTCGCGCCCAGCTGCACGGCGCTGGTCAGCAGGTAGTCGCGCACGCGGTCGGCCACGCGGCGCAGCACTTGCGAACCGCCGGCGTTGTCGAGGTAGGCCACGCTGTCGTTCAGCGCGGGGAATTCGGCGCGGATGTGCGCCAGGTTCAGGGGGGTGGAAGGCTGCATGGGGGTTGTCTCAATGTTGGTAGATGGCCTGCAGGAAGGCACGGGTGCGTTCCTCGCGTGGCGCGGTGAAGAAGGTCTCGGGCGGCGCCTGTTCGATGACCCGGCCGGCTTCCATGAAGATCACACGGTCGGCCACGCGTCGGGCGAAGCCCATCTCATGGGTGACGATGACCATGGTCACGCCGGTGCGGGCCAGGGTCTGCATCACGTCCAGCACCTCGCCCACCATTTCGGGGTCGAGCGCCGAGGTGGGTTCGTCGAACAGCAGCACCTTGGGCTCCATGGCCAGCGCGCGGGCAATTGCCACGCGCTGCTGCTGGCCGCCCGACAGCTTGCCCGGGAGCTTGTGCGCATGGGCGGCCAGGCCGACCTTGTCGAGCAGCGCCAGCGCGCAGGCCTCGGCCTCGCGTTTGGGCAGGTGGCGCACGCGCATCGGGCCGAGCGCCACGTTGGCCAGCGCGGTCAGGTGCGGGAACAGGTTGAAGCTCTGGAACACCATGCCGACCTCGGCGCGCACGCGGGCCAGCGTCTTGCCGCGCACCACCTTCTCGCCTTCGACCAGCACGTCGCCGCGCTGGTAGTCCTCCAGCAGGTTGATGCAGCGGATCAGCGTGGACTTGCCCGAGCCCGAAGGCCCGATGACCACCACCACCTCGCCGGCGTGGATGTCGAGGTCGATGCCGTGCAGCGCCTCGAATGCGCCGTAGAACTTGTGCAGGCCGCGGATCTGGATCTGTGCTGTCATGGCTAGTGGGTTGCGGCGCGGTGCCGGCTCTCGAAGAATCCGACCAGCCGCACCAGCGGCAACAGCAGCAACAGGTACAGCAGGGCCGCGCCGATCAGCGGCGTGGGGTTGGCGGCCAGCGCCTGGGCTTGCGTGGCCTGCTTCAGCAGGTCGGGCATGGCCACCACCGAGGCCAGCGCCGTGTCTTTCAATACGTTGATGCAGTTGCTGGTGAGCGGCGGCACCACGATGCGCAGCGCCTGCGGCAGCACCACGTCGCGCATGCGGTTGAAGAAGCCCAGGCCGATGGCGTCGGCCGCCTCGAACTGGCCCTTGGGAATGGCCTCGATGCCGGCCCGCAAGATTTCGGCCGTGTAGGCGCACGACACCAGCGACAGCGCCGTGGCCGCCGCCGCGAACGAGGTCAGCCGGATGCCCACGAAAGGCAGCGCGTAGTACACCAGCACCAGCAGCACCAGCAGCGGGATCGAGCGGAACACGTCGATGTAGACGCGCGCCAGCACCGACAGCCAGGCCGGCCCGTACAGCCGCACCAGGGCCATGCCCAGGCCGGCCGCGAAGCCGACCACGATGCTCACCGCACCCAGCAGGATCGTGATCCACAAGCCCTCCAGCAGCAGGGGCAGCGCGCTGCGAAAGACGGGCCAGTTGAAGAACGTGTTGATCAGATCCATGGAGCGGTTGCGTGCCTTGTCGAGTCAGCGCTTCAGAGCTTGGGCACGTCCATCACCATCACGCTCGAAGACGTGGCCGGCGGCGTGCTGCCGAACCACTTCTTGTGCGTGGCGGCCACGAAGCCTTCCTTCTTCAGCGTCGTCAGGATGTCGTTGACCTTGGCTGCGTCGGGGAAGGTCTTGGCGAACATGAACGAATAACGCTCATTGGTCGGGATGCGCGCGGCGATGCGGTACTGCGGCTTGTCCTTGATGTAGTACTCCACGGCCGGGATGTCGCTGATGTAGCCGTCGATGCGGCCCGCGGCCAGATCGAGCATGGCCGGCGCCAGGCCTTCGTAGCGCGTGATCTTGGCGATCTTCAGCTTGGCGGTGTTCTCGGTGGCGTAGATGTCGCCGGTGGAAGCGGTGTCCACGCCGACCGTCTTGCCCGACAGGTCTTCGAGCTTGTCGATCTTGGTGGCCTTCAGCACCGACAGCGACTGGTCGCTGTCGTAGTACGGCTGGGCAAAGGCCAGCGACTCGAGGCGCTTGGGCGTGATGGTGATGCTGGACACCGCCATCTGGATGCGGCCCGACTGCACGGCGGGGAACAGGCCGTTGAACGGGATGTTTTCGATCTGCACCGACTTGCCGGCGCGCTTGGCGACTTCGTTGACCAGGTCGATCTCGAAGCCGACGAACTTGCCCGACGCGTCCTGGAACTCCCAGGGCACGTTGCCGATGTTGGCGCCAACCGTCCAGTCGGCGGCCAGGGCCGAGGTGCTGGTCGCGGCAAAAGCCGCGGCGGCCGCGATGGACAGCGCGAACCGGCGGGTGAATGTCTTCGGTGTCATGGAAATGCTCCTGGTGGGGAAGGGTGGGTGCAGTGTTTGTGAAGCTGCGCGGACTTGACAGGCCATGACGATAGCAAAATGAATTGAATAAATCAATTACTAAAAAAATGAATTATTTGATTCAAAATGGTGCATGTCAACGGCTGAGGATGGAACTGCGGGATGGGGCCGGACCGGGCCGCAGACCAACGCTTGCAGGGCAGCAGCAGCTGGTGCCGCGGTGTTTCGTGGGCCGAGCGGGGCGCTCGCCGCGGGCATCAGATGTTGGCGAGGCCGTTGAATTCACTGGGGAATCGGAGGGCTCTGAGGGAGACGGCGCAAGCCGGTGGGCCACGCGTGGGCAGGCATCCAGTGGGGGATGTGCGCCACGTCGAGTTGGGCTGTCGACGCCACTGCCGAGCACGGGCTTGCCCGGCATGTGGAACCAGTTTGGTGCGGAGAGAGGGAAGGTTTCCGCGCGAGGGTTCCAACATGGTGTCCGGGTTTGCGATGGCGACACGCATCGCAATGCGCGGAGCCGCTCAGGCGCAGGGGCGTGGCGGCTTGGTTCGGGCCGCCACGCCTGGCCAGCGCGGCAGCTCGCCGCCGTACCTACATTCCCGCGCCGCCAGCCACGTACAGAGTCTCGCCGGGGATGAACCGCGCGTCGTCCGATGCGAGGAACACCGCCGGCAGGGCGATGTCATCGGGCTGGCCGGCGCGCGGGTGAATGAAAAAGCGGCGGCTCCGTGGAGACCGCCGCTTCGGTTGGTGGATCAAGCCGCAAGACCGCGTGCGCCTTCGTCGCCAGACGTTGGGCGCAGCACGGCTTCGGCGTTGGCTCAGTGCGTGTACAGCGTGCCGTCGTAGTTCAGCGA
>JAQGMQ010000001.1 GCA_028292305.1 Rhodoferax sp. | reverse complement strand
CGAGTTCATGAAATGGGGCATGCAGGCCTTCGACACCTTCGGCGTGGTGCCGCCGGGCTTCGGCATCGTGCACCAGGTGAACCTGGAGTACCTGGCGCGCGGGGTCCACAAGACGGCCGACGGTGTTTATTACCCGGACACGCTGGTGGGCACCGAAAGCCACACCACCATGATCAACGGCATCGGCGTGGTCGGCTGGGGCGTGGGCGGCATCGAGGCTGAGGCCGCGATGCTCGGCCAGCCGGTCTACATGTTGACACCCGACGTGGTCGGCTTCGAGCTGACGGGGCGTTTGCGTGAAGGCGTGACCGCCACCGATCTGGTGCTCTGCGTCACCGAAATTCTGCGCCGCGAAAAGGTTGTGGGCAAATTCGTCGAATTCTTCGGCGAAGGCACGCGCACCTTGGCCCTGCCCGACCGCGCCACCATCGGCAACATGGCGCCGGAATATGGCGCGACCATGGGCTTCTTTCCGGTGGACGAAAAGACCATCGACTATTTCAAGGGCACGGGCCGCACCAAGGCCGAGATCGAAGCCTTCGAGGCTTATTTCCGCGCGCAGGGCCTGTTCGGCGTGCCGAAGGCCGGCGACATCGACTACTCACAGGTGGTGAAGCTCGACCTGGGCGATGTGACGCCGAGTCTGGCCGGCCCCAAGCGCCCGCAGGACCGCATCGAGCTTGGCAATGTGGCGTCCAAGTTCACCTCGTTGTTCAGCCAGCCCATCGGCGAAAACGGCTTCAACCGCCCCGCGGCCCTGATGCACACGCGACACCACATCCACCAGGGCGACGAAGTCGAATCGCCCGACAAAGTGCCGGCCTCGGTGCCGACGCCCCCCGGCGCGCCGCGGCCGGTAATGGAGATGGAAGGCAACAAGCCGACACTGGCGGCTTCGGTGTCCGAGGCGCCACCGGCAAAGAAGCAGGCGAACGATATTTCGATCGGCAATGGCGACGTGCTCATTGCCGCCATCACCAGTTGCACCAACACCTCGAACCCCAGCGTGTTGCTCGCCGCCGGGCTGCTGGCCAAGAAAGCCGTGGAAGCCGGCCTCAAGGTCAAGCCGCACATCAAGACCTCGCTGGCACCCGGTTCACGCATCGTGACCGAATATCTGACCGAGACCGGCCTGCTGCCCTACCTGGAAAAGCTCGGCTTCTCGCTGGCCGGTTATGGCTGCACCACCTGCATCGGCAATGCTGGCGATCTCACGCCCGAGTTGAACGAAGTCATCACCAAGAACGACCTGGTGTGCGCCGCCGTGCTCAGCGGCAACCGCAACTTCGAGGCGCGCATTCACCCCAACCTGAAGGCCAACTTTCTGGCGAGCCCGCCGCTGGTGGTGGCCTATGCCATCGCTGGCACGGTCACGCGTGACCTGATGACCGAACCCGTCGGCAAGGGCAAGGGCGGCAAAGACGTCTACCTCGGCGACATCTGGCCGACGAGCGACGAAATCTACAAGCTGATGAAGTTCGCGATGAACGGCAAGGCCTTCCGCGAAAACTACGCCAAGGTCAAGACCGACCCCGGCAAGCTCTGGGAAAAGATCAAGGGCGTCACCGGCGACGCCTACAACTGGCCGCACAGCACCTACATCGCCGAGCCACCGTTCTTCAAGACATTCACGCTGGACCTGCCGGCCGTGCCAGCGGACGCAGCCCAGGAAGCGGTGTCGGTGCAGGGCGCCAGCATCATGGCGCTGTTCGGCGACTCGATCACCACCGACCACATTTCACCGGCCGGCTCGATCAAGGAAAGCTCGCCCGCGGGCCAGTGGCTGCTGGCCAACGGCGTGATGAAGGCCGACTTCAACAGCTACGGCGCACGCCGCGGCAACCACGACGTGATGATGCGTGGCACCTTCGCCAATGTGCGCATCAAGAACCTGATGATTCCCGCCGACGCCGATGGCTCGCGCGAGGAAGGCGGCGTGACGCTGTTCCAGCCTCGCGGCGGCGACGACAGCACGCCCGAAAAAATGTTCATCTTCGATGCGGCCATGAAGTACATCGAACAAGGTCGGCCCACCGTCGTGTTTGCCGGCGAGGAATACGGCACTGGCTCGTCACGCGATTGGGCCGCCAAGGGCACGCAGTTGCTGGGCGTCAAGGCGGTCGTGGCCAGGAGCTTCGAGCGCATCCACCGCAGCAACCTGGTCGGCATGGGGGTGTTGCCGCTGCAGTTCATCGGGGCCGACAGCTGGCAGTCGCTGGGCTTGAGCGGACGCGAGACGATCGACGTCATCCCGTCGCCCGATCTCAAGCCGCAAAGCGAGGCAAAACTGGTGATCCACCGTGAAAACGGGCAGCGCGACGAGATCCAGGTCATCCTGCGGATCGACACGCCGATCGAGGTGGATTACTACCGCCACGGTGGCATCCTTCCGTTCGTTCTGCGCCAGCTGCTGGCCGATTGATGGTCCGACACATGCTTTTCCTCCAATGACAGCGCTCGGCTGGGCGCATGCAGAAAAATATATTGCAATGTTGCATGAAACGTAACAAAAAAACACAAAAAGCGTCAGAATTGGCTGCATGAGCAAGCAGGTGTTGATTGCCGGTGGGGGCATCGGCGGCATGGCCGCAGCCTTGGCTTGTGCGCGCGCCGGATGGGACGTGCGGCTCTACGAACGCGCCGCGAACTTCAGCGAAGTCGGCGCGGGCGTGCAGTTGGGCGCCAACGTGACGCGGTTGCTGAACGGTTGGGGCCTGGAGCCCGCACTTCGTCGGCTTGCCGCATTTCCACCCCGGCTGCAGGTGTGCGACGCACACACCGGCCGCGAGCTGGGCGCACTGCGCCTGGGCGAACACACCCTCGAGCGCTACGGCGCGCCCTATGCCACGCTGCACCGCGGCGACCTGCATGGTCTGCTCTGCGAGGCCGTGCGCGAACAGCCCGGTGTCCACCTCAACCTGCACCACACGCTCAGCCACTTTCACCAGACCGCGCAGGGCGTCAGCCTTGGCCTGCCGCTAGACCCGGCCAACCCGCACACACCGCCCCTCGAAGTCGATGGCGATGTCCTTGTCGGGGCCGACGGGCTGTGGAGCGTGGTGCGGCAATGGCTGCTGGGCGACGGCCCGCCGCGTGTCGCGGGCCATCTGGCCTACCGGGCGCTGGTGCCGCAGGTCAGCCTGCCCGAACGCCTGCGCTCTAACCAGGTCACGGTGTGGCTCGGGCCGCGGCTGCACGTGGTGCAGTACCCGGTGCGCGGCGGCGACTGCCTCAACGTGGTGGCCATCGCGCAGGCGCCGCTGCAAGGGCCGGTGCAAAACCTCACGCCGGAGCGGCTCGACCACTGGGACCACAGCGGCAATGCGGCTGAACTGCAGGCCCTGCTGGCCCACGCCTGTCCGACACTGCAGAACCTTGTGCAAGCGATTCCGCATTGGCGGCTGTGGGTGCTGTGCGACCGCCCGCCGATGCGCGGCCCCGAACAGCATGCGGTCGGCCGCGTGGCGCTGCTGGGCGACGCCGCCCATCCAATGCGCCCCTACCTGGCTCAGGGCGCGGGCATG
>JAQGMQ010000910.1 GCA_028292305.1 Rhodoferax sp. | reverse complement strand
TATATACTAAAACATCGCCCTTCCCCGTTTAACAATCACTTCACGCATCTTGCATCTTCCTCCGTTCTCGTGTGACTTATCGATCACCCCATTCCTCACTTCACGAGCGCCACGACACACGCCAAATTAGCCTGCCACTTGCATTCTCGTCACACCTCGTGGATACAGCTTATATTTTCTTTCGATATCCTGGAGCTGGAAAAACGCCCAATATCAGTGCCTACATTACGCGATCCACAGGTCTGGGGGTTTTTCAGAGATGAATCAATCGCCCGCGCCTGGCGGCTTGGGAAGAGGCGCAATGATTAATGGGATTCCTTTGCCACTGATGATACAACAATACGGACAGAAGCTGAACCAGAGTTGGATACAGCAAGGATGGCAGAAAGAGTTAACGGTGGCGGAACGGATCAGCCAGTTGATGCAACTGTAAGTAGTTGAGGAGGTCTCTGAGGTTGTAGGTGGTGGTGGAGCTGATGTTTCGTTACCCAGCACATCAAGTATTCGAATACAAGGGACAGCTCAAAGCGACAAGGCTGCTTTTGATATCGCATGTGCGTTCGAACAACAAACTTTGGACCGGGCGAACTCAAAAGTAGGTCCTGACTCAACTATGTTTGTAACCTTAAAGCTCTGTTGCTAATTTACCCTCAAGGACGAATACCATATACATTGTCGGAAGCGATTGATAGATATTAAAGATGATCGGAGAAAAAGGCTAGAGAATCAGGTGTCTGCGGAGGAAGCCCAGCGTCGGCAAGTGCTAGGACAAGTGCAACAAGCAGCTGCACACCAAGCCGCAGTGCAGCAACATCTCCTTCTCCAGAACCAACGACTGAGCATCACTCCTCAACAGCAACAGCAAATGTTATATGCTCAAGCTCAACAACAACAAGCTATGCGGCAACAGCAAGTCCAACATCAGCAGATATTGCAACGTCAGCAGCAACAATTACAACAGCAGCAGTCAATACCGTCACAGCAGCAGCAGCAGCAGCAGCAGCAGCAACAACAGCAACATCCACAACAGCAGCAGCAGCAGCAGCAGCAGCAGCAGCAGCAACAACAGCATCAGCAGCAGCAGCAGCAGCAGCAGCAGCAGCAACATCAACAGCAGCAGCAGCAGCAGCAGCAGCAGCCACTACAGCAGCAGCAACCACCACAGCAGCAACCCCTACAGCAGCAGCAACCTCTACAGCAACAGCCACTGGTCGGTGGGAAACAACAACCACCTCAACAACTGCATTTGCCACAGCAACTGGTAATCCAAGGCAAGATTATCAATGTTCCCGTGGTTATACAGGCCCTCGCAGAACGCATGTACAAGAGTTCGGATATGTCTGCTATGCACCAGCTCCGTCAAAATCTTCTCCAGTCTGGTGATGCCAGTAATCTCCGGCCCGGACAGGACCCCGTGATCATGGTTCTTCGCCGTAAAGTAATACCACTGTGGCTTAATATGTCCCCTCAAGCGCAGTTGGCCCAGGCTCTGCAAATCCCCAACGGGGTAGTGAATGCACCTGTTCCACAATCACAGGCTATGTCGAATCCTATGGCTATGGCACCAGTAAATCCAACCACGGCCGCTGACCTGAACAATTTCTTATCTGACGCAGAAAAGCTTGCTGCGAATGGAACTATGAATCAACTGAATCAAATAGGAATGCGTGGAGGTGTAATGATGCAGGTTAGACTGAACCCGCTTTTGAGTGAAGGAATTGTTTGAGCTGATGACTAACGCATACTGTAGCCTGCAAGTGCGAATCCTATGTCCGCCCAGACACAACAACATATGCAAGCTGCAAATGCGCAGCAAGTGAAGATTGCCCAAGCTCAGGTTCAACAGTTGCAGATGCAGCAGATAGCCCAAGCCCAAGCTCAACAGAACGCCCAACTTCAAGCTCAAGCCCACAAAATTCAGGCACAGCAAACACAGAAGCTGCAGCACGCTCCAGTCCCAAACGCCGTTCCTCCAATGATGCCGGGAAAGACAATTGCACCGACTGCAAATATGTCTATGCCCCAGCAATCCACTCCCCAACCACCTCAAACCATACCGATAGGCGGTTCAATGCCACCACAATTCACGGGGGTTGCTTCTCAGCAACTCCAGACACAGATTCAACAGCAGCTGATGCATCAGGCACATCAGGCACAACAGCAGCAGCATGCAGTCCAAAGGCAGCATGCTCAGCAACAGGCACAGCAGCAAGCCCAGCAGAAAGCTCAACAACAAGCCCAACTTCAGCAGTTGAACAATCAAGGTAACCAAGCCGCACAAGCACAGATGGCTCAACAACCGTTACACGCGCACCAGCAACAAACCCAGAAGCTTCACAATGGCGGACAAGTTCCGGAGACTGGTGCTCAACCCGGACAGCAACAGCAACCTCCAGGAATACCAAAACCGCAGGTTGGTAGCGAGCAAATGGCCAAGCTTGACAAAATACCATTCGTTGTACGACAAATTCAGACTTTCCTACCGCCTCAGTACCTCCCTATGATCCAGAAAATACCGGAGACAAAGAAGACGTTCGGGGACGTGAAGGAATGGATAAAAGAACAGAATTTATCAAAGGACTATGAGGATTTAGTAAGTTGAGAAATTTCCTCATAAGTGATGGTACAAGCTAATGATAGATAGATTCTGGGTATCCAGAGGCGTCAGATAAGAGAATGGCAGGAGCGGACTCTGCAGCAAAGAGGAGCCCAAGGACAACAACCAGGGCAAACTAGGCCGCAAATTCCCCTTCAGCAAACTCACCAACAGCAACTGCGAGCTCAACAACAAGCGGTGCAAGCACAATCACAAACACAAACACAAGCGTCAGCCCAAGCCCAGGCGAAAGCCCAGGCACAAGCGGCTCAAGTGGCACAAGCGCAGGCCCAGGCACAAGCTCAGGCACAAGCCCAGGCACAAGCCCAGGCACAGGCACAGGCCAATCAACAACAACAACAGCTCAAACTACAGCAGCAGCAGCAGCAGCAACAGCAGCAACATCAGCAGCAGCAGCAACAGCAACAGCAACAGCAGCAGCAACAGCAGCAGCAACAACAACAACAACAACAACAACAACAACAACAGCAACACCAGCAACAACAACAACAACAACAACAACAACAACAACAACAACAACAACTACAACAACAACAACCGCAACTACAGCACCAGCAGCAACAGCAACATGGTCAACAGGGACAGGCACAGCAGCGCGTCTTCCCTCCGCAATTAGGCCAAGGATTCCCAACAAACCCGGATGCGTTCATAGAGAGACTTCCGCTTGCCCAGCAGCAGCTACTACAACAGCAAGCCAAGATAGCCAATATTCCATGGGATCAATATAAGGCACAGTTCGTGAATCTCCAGTTTACTAAGTTACGGCAGCGGCAGCTTCAACATCATCAACAACAGCAGCAGCAGCAGCAGCAGCAGCAGCAGCAACTACAACAACAGCAGCACCATCAACAACAACAGCAGCAACAACAACAACAACTGCAACTACAACAACAAAAACAACAGCAGCTACAACAGAATCAGCAACAGCAGGCACAAAAACAGGCCCAAGCACACGCACAAGCACAGGTACATCAGCAAGCGGTATCTCAAGCACAAGCTCAACAGCAGCATCAAAAGCAGACCGATCAGCGCCAAATAATTCAGAATCTGCAGCAACAACATCTTCAACAGTTGCAACAGCAGCAAGCAGCACAACAAACACAGAATCAACGTATAATAAGCGGCCAAACTCCTGCTCCGAATCCTTCTAGTACCCCCAAACTTGCTACGCAGTTGCCACCAACAGTGGTGACAGGTTCCCCTGCTAGAAAGCAATTAAAGAGACCGCTTCCTGAGGAGACGGCTGAGCAGATCTCACAAACACAACATGCACAACGTCTCCTACAAGCGGTCCCAAATGTCATGGGTGGTAACAATGGCAAGCCTACTACAGCTCCCGCCCCAAATCTTTCACAACAGCAAATGCAAGCTATTGCGATACGACAGAAACTACAAGAATGGGTTCAATTGGAAAAGCAAGCAGCGCAAAGCCGACCAGTTGTGCAGCTGTCTCCTGAAGATCGGAATCGTCTGGGTATGTCATTACTGCAAATGGTTGATATGATTTCAAAATGTAGCCAGCTATGCATAATTCTTATGCAGGCGGCTACAAATGAGAAAATCGTGAAGGAGATCATTCACATCGTAAGTTGCTTATTTACGCCATCAACAGTGCATTGAGATGGTAATTTTAACTTTGATTTAGAAATTTCTGTTTGAACAACAATTTGAAGTGTATCCATCCAAATTGAAGCCCAATTTCACCATCCCACTGAGTGATGTCGAAACATGGAAGAAGATGTTGGGGAATGCATTCAAGTGGGCTCAAGGGAGGATGGCGCAACTGGCAAAAGAACAACAGCAAAGGGCATCAACCGTAGTCCAACCAGATGCACCAGCACAGTCAAGAGATGAAAACACTTCAGCACAGCAGGTCACAGCTCTCACATCAGCAAATCTGAAGAAACAAGAGCAGGTAGCTAATGTTGCGCGGCAACAGTCTCTGCAAGCGCAGAGGAAAGCTGATGCTGCACAGCAAAATGGAGCGGTCCAACAGAATGCACCTGCTCCAGTATCACAGCCCCCGGCGGCTACACTGACGGGATCCCCAGATGGTGCGGCAGTTTGGGCGCCTAAATCGGGGTTGAAGCAAGAAAACCTTATTTGGCCACCTCCGAAACGCCGCAAGGTTGGTAACACCCCAATCACATCACCACAGCAGAAAAACAGCTCCCAAAGCCGTCCGAATGTTGCCGCCACGTTAAGTACACCGAAGCTTCATCATGGTATCCCCGTGCCAGCGAAGGAAAACATGTTGGAGTCGCCAAAGCCTGCAGAGGTTTTCAGGTGTCCGATACCTAAATGTGAG
>JAQGMQ010000896.1 GCA_028292305.1 Rhodoferax sp. | reverse complement strand
CGGCGCAGCCGTGGCGGAGGTTGGGGGACACTCATATTGCGCAGCAATGTGATGTGGCCACAAAACCCCGCCATCCTCGATCAATTGGCTGAAAAGCTTTGATCGAGGGGAGCCGAAGGCTGCGTCGGCGCAGCCGTGGCGGAGGTTGGGGGACACTCATATTGCGCAGCAATGTGATGTGGCCACAAAACCCCGCCATCCTCGATCAATTGGCTGAAAAGCTTTGATCGAGGGCGACCCCGAGGCATAAAAAAACCCGCCGAATCTGGCGGGTTTTTTGTTGGGCGGAGCCTCTTATTTCAGGCTCAAGATCCAGGTCACCAGCTTCTTGGCATCGGCTTCGTTGACCTGCGAATTCGCCGGCATCGGCACCGGGCCCCAGACGCCCGAGCCGCCCTTGATTACCTTGGCGGCCAGGGTCTCCACCGCGCTGGCGTCGCCGGCGTATTTCTTGGCGACGTCCTTGTACGACGGGCCGACCAGCTTCTTGTCGACCGCGTGGCAGGCCATGCAGTTCTTGGCCTTGGCCAGGGCTTCGTCGGCCAGGGCTGGGCCAGCGACAGCGGCAATGCCTGCAGCCAGGGCCAGAATGCGCAAGACAGTTTTCATCGTGTTCCTCTTCGGATGTTCGTGGTGTTCGTGGTTGGGGTACAGTCTTCAACGCGATTGTAGTGACGGGGGTTGACCCTGTGTGGCCCAGGGGGGCGAGCTTTTACATTGGCTTTTTGATTGCCTTTTCGATAGGAGCGCACGATGTATCTTCTAGGCCTTGGTGTGGTCCTGCTGGCCCTGAAATATCTCGCCATCGGGCCGGTCGCCACGTGGAGCTGGTGGATCGTACTGGCGCCGTTCGCGCTGGCCGTGGCCTGGTGGGCCTGGGCCGACACCACCGGTTACACCAAGCGCAAGGCTGTCGAGCGCGAAGACCGCCGCAAGCAGGCGCGCATCGACAAGAGCCGCGACGCCATGGGGCTGCCGCCGAAGCGCTGACTGTCTGCGGTCACGGCGGCGCCGACGCCTTGATCTTCTTGCGACTCACGCACAAACCGTGCGGTTGCGCCCGTCGCTCTTGGCCTGGTAGAGCGCGGCGTCGGCCCGCCTGAACACGGCTTCCAGACTTTCCCCGCGCTGCGCGTCGGCGATGCCGGCCGAGAAGGTATAGCCGTCGTCTGGCCGCAGCGCGAGTGGCCGCGCCAGCCGCACTTCGGCATGCAGGCGGTCGATGATTTTTTCGGCCTGGCCACTGCCCAGTGAGGGCAGCAGCATCATGAATTCTTCACCACCTACGCGGCCCACCGTGTCGGTGGCGCGCAGCAGGTGTTGCGCCCGGCGCGCGAAGTCCTTCAGGAACACGTCGCCGGCCGGATGCCCCAGGCGGTCGTTGATGCTCTTGAAGCGGTCCAGGTCGGCCACCACCACACACAGGCGTTCGCCCGGCTCGTGCAGCGACGCCAGCATCTGGTCGAGCCTCAGCAGCACGTGGCGGCGGTTGCCGATGCCGGTCAGGGCGTCGGTGTTGGCCACCTCGACGGCCGCGTCGCGCGCATGCCGCATCGCGTGTTCGCTGGCCTTGAGCTGGCTGATGTCGGTGGCGATGCACAACATCCAGCCATCGGGCTGCATGGTCTCGGTCATCCACAGCCAGCGGCCGTCGTGCAGGTCGGCTTCGAAGCCGCGAAACGGCAGCTTGCCGCGGCGTGATTTGGCGGACGCCAGCCAGGCCTCGAAATCGGCCGCGCTGACATTGGTGCCGCGTTGGTGGTGGTAGTTGGCACGCAGCATTTCGGCCCAGGTGGGCGCAGCCGCAAGCTCCGGGTGGAAAGTGGCGACGAAAGCCGCGTTCGCGCAGCGCAACCGGTCTTCGGGATCGAACAACGCCATCAACACCGCCGAGTCCTGCAGCAACAGCTGCAGGTCACGCGGCACCGGGGTGCTGGATGCTGGGCTCAGGCTCATGAACACCTTGGAGTGGAAAGGCCGGACCTCTGCGAGTCAGCCCGGCACCAGGGCCGCGCGGCAGGTGTCCAAGATAGCCCAAACCGACACAAAAAAACAGCCCCGCAACCAGGGATTGCGGAGCCAGATTTTTTATCGTCCCACGCTGATCAAAGCCTGCCGCACAGTTGACTGCACGGCGGCCCTGCAGGCGCGTTGCGCGGGCCTCAATAGTCGTCGAGCACCGCGCCCTTGCTGGCCGTCGACGCGTTGAACGCGAACTTGGCCTGCACGCCGCGGGTGTAGCGCGGCTTCGGTGCCGTCCAGGCCTGGCGGCGTTTGTCGATCTCGGCGTCGCTCACGTTCAGCTCCAGCAGCAGTTTGCGCGCGTCGATGGTGATCGAGTCGCCTTCGTGGATGAAGGCGATGGTGCCGCCCACGGCTGCCTCTGGCGCCACGTGGCCGACCACCATGCCCCAGGTGCCGCCGGAGAAACGGCCGTCGGTGATCAGGCCCACGGTTTCGCCGAGGCCCGCGCCGATCAGCGCGCCGGTGGGGGCCAGCATTTCAGGCATGCCCGGGCCACCTTTGGGGCCGAGGTAGCGCAGCACCATCACGTCGCCGGCCACGATCTTGCCGGCCAGGATGGCGGCCAGCGCCGATTGCTCGTCGTCGAATACGCGGGCCGGGCCGGTGATGACCGGGTTCTTCAAGCCGGTGATCTTGGCCACTGCGCCTTCGGGCGAGAGGTTGCCCTTCAGGATGGCCAGGTGGCCCTGCGCGTACATCGGCTTGTCGATGGGGCGGATCACGTCCTGCGTGGTGGGCGGCACGTCGGGGATGTCTTTCAACACTTCGGCGATGGTCTGGCCGGTGATGGTGATGCAGTCGCCATGCAGCAGGCCCGCGGCCAGCAACGTCTTCATCACCTGGGGAATGCCGCCGGCCTGGTGCAGGTCGACCGCCAGGTACTTGCCGCTGGGCTTCAGGTCGCAGAGCACCGGCGTCTTCACGCGCACCCGCTCGAAGTCGTCGATGGTCCACTCGACTTCGGCCGCGTGGGCGATGGCCAGGAAATGCAGCACGGCATTGGTCGACCCGCCCGTGGCCATGATGACGGCCACTGCGTTTTCGATCGCCTTCTTCGTCACGATGTCGCGCGGCTTGATGTCCTGCCTGATCGCCTCGATCAGCACCTTGGCCGAGTCCTTCGCCGAGTTCATCTTCTCGTCGTGCGGGTTGGCCATCGTCGACGAG
>JAQGMQ010000876.1 GCA_028292305.1 Rhodoferax sp. | reverse complement strand
CGCCCTGCGCATAGGCTGTGCATTCCGGGTGGTTGACCACCGGGCCGGCGAAGGCGGCCAGCTGCCCGCTCGCCTGCAGGCCGGTCTGGGCGGCGCAGGGCGCGGGCAGCGACAGCTGGGCCGCCAGCCGCTCGACCCAGACCAGGCCGTCGGGGCCGTTCACCGTGTACTTGCCGCCGCCGGCAGCGGCGATGCCGGGCGTGCGGTAGCTGCCCACGTCGCTGAGGCTGTCGCCGAACACCACCAGCGAGGAGAACTTGACGACGCTCGTCTGGTCGCCGCCGCCACCACCGCCACAGGCGGCCAGAGCAACGGCCAGCGTCAGGGCCGCAGCCAGCGCAGCCGCTTTTCGGGTTTGGAAGAACACCATGTTTTACTCCTTTTTGTTGGCGGCCAGCGACGACGGTTGAGCAATCTTGCCCATCGTTTGGTGCAGCCATATTAGCCCGCAAACCTCATTTGTCGCAGCGCTTTTTGGTGAAGTCGCCGCCACCACCGCGCCGCCTCACTGGTCCTTGATGGCCCATTCGACCACCGCGTCCAGCGCCGGCCGGGCCGCGCCGGCGTTCGGATGGTTGACGACGCCCACCACCACATAACGCTGGCCGCTGCGCCCGGTGGCATAACCGGCAATGGCCACCACGTCGCGCAACGTGCCGGTCTTGAGCCGCGCGTTGCCGATGGCGTCGGGCGCCAGGCCGCGGGCGCGCATGCCCAGCGTGGTGCCGTCCATGCCGGCCACCGACAGCGAATTCAGGAACACCGCCGCCTGCGGGTGCACGGCGGCGCGGCGCAACAGCTGGCCCAGGCCGGCGGCGGTGATGCGTTCGTCGCGGCTCAGGCCGGAGCCGTTTTCCAGTACCGGCGGCGGCACGGCGGGCCGGGCCAGCCCCATGGCCAGCGGCCACCAGGCGGCGATCACCTGGCGCGAACCGGCCTGGCTGCCCTGGCCCTGCGCCGGGCGCTTGCCCGGCACGTCGCGGGTGTCCGGCGCGCTCAGGGTAAGGAAGATCTGCTGCGCCATCACGTTGTTGCTGTACTTGTTGACGTCGGCAATGATGGCCGACAGCGGCAGCGACGGCGCGTCCATCAGCCAGCGCGCCGAGCCGGGCACCGGGCCTTCGCGGGCGCCACCCTGCAACACGCCGCCGGCCGAGACGAACATGGCCGCCAGCACCCGGCGCGCATAACTGGCGGGCTCGGCATAGGCCACGGGCCACACCCGCGCGCCGCATTTGGCCGGGTAGCCACCCGCGAAATGCACCCGCGCCGGATCGGCGAAGTCGGCCTGCAGCCCGTTCTGCCAGTCGCCGCAGGGCGCGCTGCTCAGCGGCACGCTGGCATCGATGGCCACGCCGGCCATCGGCGGCTCGCTTTTGATGTGCGCCGTGCGGCTGCCGCCATCGGGGGTGAAGGTGAGGATCAGCGCCTTGAAGTTGACCAGCAGGCCGTCGGGCGCGCTGTTGTAGGGCCGGAGCGGCTCGCCGTCGAACTCGGCCGGGTCGCGCGCCACCGGGGCGAAGAAGCTGTTGTCCAGCACCAGGTCGCCATGCACCTCGCGCACGCCGCGGGCCTGCAGCGCGCGGAACATCGCGTCGATGCGCTCCAGCACCAGTTTCGGGTCGCCACCGCCGCGGATATACAGATTGCCGTTCAGCACACCGTCGGCCAGCGGGCCATCGGCGTAGAAACTGGTCTTCCAGGTGTAGTCGGCGCCCAGCAGGTCGAGCCCGGCATAGGTGGTGACGAGTTTCATCACCGAGGCGGGATTGACGGGCATGTCGGCCTGGTGCCGCAACCGAGGCGCGCGGTTTTCCTCCACCGGCGCGACCAGCAGGCTGATGGCGTCGGCCGGCACCCGCGCCTTGGCCAGCGCAGCGGCGATCACCGGCGGCAGTGCGGATTCGCCGGCACGGGGCGGCGCCTTTGGCGCAGCCTGCGCGCCTGCCGTAGCACAGAAGGCCAGGGCTATCAGCCAACGGCGGAAACAGAGGACAGGCTTGCGAAACATGAATAAGGGAGGCGTGTGGGGCAGACAAGTCTACCGTTGCCGACCTGGGACGAAAGCCCGGAACAGGCCCGAACTTCCGGCTGCACCGATAATCCCGCCATGCCGCGTTCGGCCCGTGCCGGGTCGATTCCGTTCGCGGCTTTCCGAAACCCCCGCTGCCGGCGCCCACGCGGCCCGTTCGCTGACACCATGCCTTCCTCCAACATACTGGCCTTCGACACCAGCACCGACACCTTGTCCATCGCCCTCACCGACGGCCGCCAGATCTGGCAGCACACCGGCGCGGGCGGAGCCAAGGCCTCTGCCGCGTTGATTCCGGCCATCCTGGGCCTGCTGGCCGAGGCCGGGCTCAAGCTCGCCCAGCTGGACGCCATCGCTTTCGGCGCCGGACCGGGGTCGTTCACCGGCCTGCGCACCGCGTGTTCGGTGGCCCAGGGCCTGGCGTTCGGCGCCGACGTGCCGGTGCTGCCCGTCGACACGCTGCTGGCGGTCGCCGAAGAAGCCCGCCACCAGCACGGCGCGACCCACATCGTGGCCGTGCTCGACGCGCGCATGGACGAGATGTATGTGGGCCGCTACGCCTTTGCCGACGGCGCCTGGCAGGCATTGGCCGACTTCAGCCTGGTGCGGCCCGAGGCGCTGGAAGTGCCCCCGGGCTGGACGCTGGCCGGCAACGCCATGCCGGTCTATGCCGAGCGCCTGGCCCCGCGCGCCAGCGCCACGCCCGACGCGCCGGCCCTGCCCACCGCGACCGCCATGCTGCGCCTGG
>JAQGMQ010000869.1 GCA_028292305.1 Rhodoferax sp. | reverse complement strand
TGGAACACCAGCGCCGGCATGTCCTCCTCGCGGTGTTCGAGCGCGCGTGCGCTGCCGGTCCACAGGGGGCCACTGAAAAGCGTTCCGTGCTGCAGGCGGGCTGTGCTGCGCGCGCAGTCGATGATCACCAGCGCCGTGAACGAGCGCTGGTCTTGGCCGTCGGAGGCAGGGGCTTCGCGGGCCAGGTTGGCGCGCACCTCCACCGAACGGCCGCCTGGAATGGCGGCGACCGAGTCGGCGCGGATCTGCAGCGTGTCAGCCTGCGGGTCGACCGGGTCGCCGACGAAAGTGAACCAGCTGTCGCCGGCAGCCGCGGCAGGTGGTGCCAAAAGGCTTGCCCATACGATCCCGCTGCACAGTTTGGCCTGCCATCGCCGCGGTAAGGCGATCGTGTCGATGTGGTGTGGAACGTGGTACTTTTTGAACAATGGGTGGCGCGGCCGAGGTATGCCTCCACCGGGCAACGGGCGTGCCCGACCGTGGGCATGGACCGGCGCCCGCAGCCGGCAGCCTGGTTCGCCATTTGCAAGATTTACCGCAATTTCTGCCGTAAGTCCTGCCCGAGCTGGCGTGTTTTGCGTCTTTGTGGCCTGTGCGTTGCAAGAAATTGGGTCGGGCACGGCATTTGCCTGTTCAGTTGTTGAAACCGACTTCTGGAGACCCGCCATGCTGTTCACGCCGCAGATCAAGTCCGCCGCGCGCCCCGAGCGCGAGCACCCCGACGACGACCGTCCGCAACATGCCGACCGCGAAGGCGCCAGGTCGTCGGTCCACCCGCGGGCGGCGCGGGGTGCGCCTGCGGGGCGTCGCGCTGGCCGCGACGCCGCACGCGCCCACTGAAGCGCGCACTGGGCCGCCCTCCGGGACGGCCGCTCCCGCCGGGCAGGCGTAGCATGGCACCCGTTCAAGGAGTGTCCATGTTCGACGCCACTGCCGATCCCCTCGGTTCCCGTTCGGTTTTGCCATCGTCGGCGCATGCCATCGCCCCACACCGAGCGCCAAGCCCGAAGCACGCGTTGTCGCGGCGCCCGGGGCGCTGGAACCCACTGCCCTGCAGCTCTTTCTGCGCACCTTGAGCCACGAGCTGCGCAACGTGATGGGCACGATCGCCATTTCGGTCGAGGTGCTGCGAACCGGCGCTGGCGGTGAAGAAGCCAGCGACAGCGCGTTGCAGATCCTGGGCCGCCAGAACACGCGGCTCGAAGGCGTCATGGCCACCGCGCTGGAGCTGGCACGCGCGCTGGAGGGCGGGGCGCTGCTGTCGCTGCGACCGGCGGCCCTTGGCGATCTGCTCGCCGAAGTGATCCGCCAGCTTGCGCCGCACGGCCCGCGTCTGTCGTTGCGCAAGACGCCCCAGGCCTGGGTCGAAGCCGACCCGGTCTATCTCTCGCAGGCCATCCGCAGCCTGGTGGCGGCGACGCTGCCCTCCCGTTCGGACGACTCCGGCGAGCCCATTGAAGCGTGGGTCGAGGTGGCGGCGAGCCAGGACGACTGGGTGGTGCGTTTTGCCGCCCACGCCGCCGAGCTGGATGTGCCGTGGGTGCGGCTGCCGGCACCGAACATGCTCCCGCCGCCGCGAAGCCCTGGGCTGGACGGGTTATTGGCGCATCAGCTGCTGCTGCTGCACAACGGCAGCCTGCACATTGCCTATCCGCACGGCAGCGGCTTCACGCTGGTGCTGCCGCGCGCCGCCAAACCCTGACCATCGGCCGGCAGCGTACCGGCCCCTGCATCAAACTGCGCTGAACGCGGAGCGCAAGCGCTGGCCCGCAAAGGCCTGGGCGTCGCGGGCTTTCTCGAGCACCGCGGCGGCGCCAAAGAACTCGTGCGCCACGCCTTCATAACTCTGCCGCTCCACCGGCACGCCGGCTTCGCGCAACGCGTCTTCGAGCTTGGCGCCGTCGCTGCGCAGCGGGTCGAGCCGGGCGTTGATGATGGTCACCGGCGGCAGGCCGCTCAGGTTGGCGTCGATCAGGCTCAGGCGCGTGTCCTTCAGGTCTTCTTCGCTGTTGATCAGCTTGTCGACGAACCAGGCCACCATGGCGCGGTTCAGCGGCTTGGCGATCGCGTTCTCCAGGTACGACTCGGTGTTGAGGCTGGTCTGTGCCACCGGGTACACGCTCAGCACGTGCAGCGGCCGGGTCAGGTTGGGCGTGTCGCGCACGGCGACGGCGGTGGCCACGGCCAGGTTGCCGCCGGCGCTTTCACCAGCCAGCGCGATGCGCGCCGGGTCGCCGCCGAGGGAGGCCGCGTTGGTGGCCACCCATCGGTAGGCCGCCAGCGCGTCGTCCCAGGCGGCGGGGAACTTGTGTTCCGGCGCCTGCCGGTAGTCGACCGAAACCACGATGGCGTTGGCTTCCTTGGCCAGCCCGCGCGCGCCGCCGTCGTAGACCTCCTTGTCGGCGATCACCCAGCCGCCGCCGTGGAAGTACACGATCACCGGGAACGGCGCGGTGCCGCTCGGGGTGTAGATGCGTGCCGGCAGCGGCCCCGTGGCCCCGTCGACCGTCGTGTCCTGGCTGGTGACGCCCGGCACCAGGGTTTCGGGCAAGGTGCTGCGGCCCTGCTGCTGCAGCAAGGCGTTCACCGCGTCGGCGGCCGTGGGCTGCAGCCGGGCCTCTTCCACGCTCAGCTTTTCGATGGCCTTGGGGTGCAGGCCTTCGTGGGCCTTGGCCAGCGCGAGCTGGTCGTCGTCGGCGCGCACCGCGGCCACAGCGTTCGACAAGGCGTTGACCACCGGGTTGGGTTTGCCCGCGTCGTCATCGGTTTTTTCAAGATAGTCGCTCATCCCATTTCCTTTGCTTGGTTTCGGCATCAAGTCGTGTCTGATGAAGGTACGGGGCGGGGCGGGGGGCGGATTGTCGGACGCTGCCGCATGCGGCTGTCGGCCGCATCGGGTCGGGCGCCGTGCAAGTCATGGCTTGCTGACAGCAGTCTGACCACCCCCTGGCACCTGCGGGGCATGGGCCGCCGGCGCGCCGCGGCCAGACCAAGCTGCTAACCTCCGGCATCTTCCAACGCGACAAGAGATTCCCGCCCGCATGCTTGCCGAACGCCAGCCGCCCACCGGCGCCGCAGCGCCGCCCTTGCCACCCACCGACACGCTGGGCTGCCAGTCCAGCAAGCTGCACATCGACCAGGAATTCACGGCGGCCGGCATCAAGCTTTACCGCAAGCGCACCGGCGACGCCTATGTGGGCCAGGTGGTCACGCCACCGACCGACCGCGGCTTTCTGGTCGGCCTGTCGATGCGCGCCGGCCACCAGCGGCGCATCTTCCACGCGCACCATTCGACGCGCCACGACTTCGACACCGACGCGGTCTACGTGCGCAACTTCGCCGACCCCTACCGGGCCGACATGGTGGGCGCGTTCGACTTCCTGCTGGTCGAGATCTCGCGCAGCGCGTTCGACAAGGTGGTCGGCGAAGAAGGCCGCGGCCGCTTCGACGGCCTCGTCTGCAGCGCCGGCGCCAAGGACCCGGTGCTCGGCCATCTGCTGCGCGCGCTGATGCCGGCCCTCACGCGGCCGGCCGAGGCCAGCACGCTGTTCGTCGACCAACTGGCGGCCACCATCGGCACCTATCTGTTCGAGCAGTACGGCGGCATGCGGCGCTACGTGGGCACCCCCGGCCGCACGCAGCGCACGCTGTCGCGCCAGCAGGAAACGCGGGCCAAGGAAATGCTGAGCAGCCGGCTCGACGGTGATGTGTCCGTCGCCGATGTGGCCGACGCCTGCCGGCTGTCGCGCAGCTATTTCATCCGCGCCTTCCGCGAGACCACCGGCCAGACGCCGCACCAGTGGCTGCTGGCGCAACGCATCGAACATGCGCGTGCGTTGCTGGCCGGCTCGCAGCTGTCGCTGGTGGAAGTGGCGGCGGCCTGCGGCTTTGCCGACCAGAGCCATTTCACGCGGGTGTTTGCGCAGGGCGTGGGCACGTCGCCGGGGCGCTGGCGGCGCAACGCCGGCGGCTAGCCCGGCTCGGTTGGCGCCGGCCGGGCCCAGGGCGCGTCGGCAAACTGGCGCGACAAATAATCGATCAGCGCCTGCACCCTTGCCGGCCGCGCACGCCCCGGCGGGGTGACGATGTGCAGCGCAATCGGCGCCACCTCCCAGTCGGTCATGGCCGACTTCAGCACGCCCGACTGCAGGTCGTTCCACACCAGGAACTCGGGCTGCAGTGCCAGGCCCAGGCCGGCGCACAACGCGGGCGCCAGGGCTTCGGCGTTGTTGACGCGCAGCGGCGTCGGCACCACGGCCGAGAACTCGCCATGTTCGGCATGCTGGAAGCGCCAGGCGTTGCCCACGCGTGAATGCACGTACTGCAGCGCGCGGTGGCCGGCCAGGTCGCGCGGATGTTGCGGCACGCCATGGCGTTCGAAGTAGGCCGGTGCGCCCACCAGCAGCAGGCGCACGGCACACAGCCGGCGCGCCAGCAGGCTCGAGTCAGCCAGTGTTGATATGCGCAGCGCCACGTCGAATCCCCCGGCCACCATGTCGACCAGCTCGTCGCTGAGGTCGAGCTCCAGCAGCACGTCGGGGTGCTTGGCCATGAACTCGGGCAACAACGGCGCCAGGTGCGAGATGCCGAACGACATCGGCCCGGCCAGCCGCACCGGGCCGCGCAGGCTCTTCGACTGTTCGCTGACTTCGGCCTCCACCGCATCGCCTTCGGCCAGGATGCGCGTGGCCCGCTCGAGCGAGGCGTTGCCGCTTTCGGTGAGCGACATGCGCCGCGAGGTGCGGTGAAACAGCATGGTCCGGGTGCGTTCCTCGAGCCGCGTGATGGCCTTGGACACGGTGGCCTGCGACAGCCCCAACTCGGCCGCCGTGCGGGCGAACGAACCCGTCTCGGCCACCTTCGCAAAGATGGCCCAGGCCTCGAAATCGGGGAGTCGTTTCATGGGTGTTCAGCCGGGCAGGGTCGCAGTTTTGGAAAGGATGGTTTTCGAAGTTGGCGATTTCATTATCGATCGAAGCCGATTAACTTTGAGGCATCGACACCGACCCCCAAGGAGCCCCCGAATGATCGAACGCAGACCCTTCGCCAGCCTCGGCGCCGCAGACCATGGCTGGCTCGACGCGAAGCACCATTTCTCGTTCGCCGACTACTGGGACCCGAAGCGCATGGGCTGGGGCGCGATCCGGGTGTGGAACGACGACACCATCGAAGCCGGCACGGGCTTCCCGCCGCATGCCCATGCCGACATGGAAATCATCACCTACGTGCGTGAAGGCGCCATCACCCACCAGGACAACCTGGGCAACCGCGGCCGCACCACTGCCGGCGACGTGCAGGTGATGAGTGCGGGCAGCGGCGTGCGCCATGCCGAATACAACCAGGAGCCGGGCACCACGCGCATCTTCCAGATCTGGATCGAACCCCGCACCCGCGGCGAGCCGCCGAGCTGGGGCACCAAGCCCTTTCCCCGTGATTCACGCTCGGGCGGGTTCATTGCGTTGGCCAGCGGCCAGGCGCAGGATGTCGCCGAGGCCGGCGCCTTGCCGATCCGTGCCGATGCCCGGGTGCTGGGCGCATCGCTGAAGGCCG
>JAQGMQ010000821.1 GCA_028292305.1 Rhodoferax sp. | reverse complement strand
CTGTTCGAGGTACTGCGAGGTCATGCCCACGCCCGCCGCCGCGATGAACTCCTTGATGTGGCCCTTGTCGAGCTCATAGCCATGCGCTTGGCCGATGCGAAACACCAGCTTCATCTGCAGCGGAATGATGGCCATGGTCGAGAGTGATTCGGGCAGCAGCTCGAGCGCGCCGTTGAGGATGGCGGCGTTGAGGATGGTCTTGTCGATTTCGGTGTCATCAACCGTTGAATGCGGGCCTGCAGCCGGCGTTGCGGGTGCGGCAGTTGCCAGCGGTGCCGTGGCCAAGGCGTCGGCCTGTTCGGTGAACTGGTCGGCCGCCGCGCCCAGGCCGAGCGCGGCTTTGACCTCGGCCAGAAAACGCTGCTCGGCGGGCGACTGCGCGCCGTCGGCATCGCAGACACAGACCGCCATCTCGAAGGCCAGTTGCCGGGCTTCTGCGCTGCCGAGGGCCGCGACCACCGCGCCGAGGTCGACGCGTTTCATCAGCACGTCCTGGTACAGCGCGGGCAGGTTCACGCCGTCGGCATGCGAGAGACCTTCGGCGATGCGCTTGATCTCGGCGCGTTCCCGCGCGTGTTTGTCGCCGTCGACAAAGGCGGCCAACAGGCTCAGGGTGACGATGGCGCGGGTTTCGGTGGCTTGCATGGTGGGGCTCCTTGGCCTGGGGTGACGGCGCACGAGCATGCAACAGCGGGCTTTCGGCGGAAGGCGCGCAGGGTTTTTCAACCCTCGGCCGAAACCGGCTTTTCGACGCGCCGCGCGATAATCGCGGCATGCAAAGCATCTTCCACCTCGCCTTCCACGTGCGTGATCTCGACGTCGCCCGCCAGTTCTACGGCACCGTGCTCGGTTGCACCGAAGGCCGCAGCACCGCCACCTGGGTCGACTTCGACTTCTTCGGCCACCAGATCTCGCTGCACCTGGGCGAGCCCTTCGCCACCACCCGCACGGGCCGCGTGGGTGACCACATGGTGCCGATGCCGCACTTCGGCGTCATCCTGGCCCTGCCCGACTGGCAGGCCATGGCCGCGCGGCTGAAGGCGGCCAACACCGCATTCGAATTCCCGCCGCAGGTGCGCTTCGAAGGCGAGCCGGGCGAGCAGTGGACGATGTTCTTCTGCGATCCGTTCGGCAACCCGATCGAGGTCAAGGGCTTCAGGTCGCTGGCCGCGGTCTACGACAAGTAGCCAGATGGGTTACACGTTCGCGTCGGCGACGATTCTTCTACTGCTCATCACCGACCCGCTCGGCGGCATCCCGATCTTCGCCAGCGCGCTGCGCAACGTGGCGCCCGAGCGGCGGCCCTACGTCATCATCCGCGAGGTGTTGATCGCCTTCGCGTTGTTGCTGGCCTTCATGTTCATGGGCGACTCGTTCCTGCGCGTGATGGGGCTGAGCCAGCTGTCGCTGCAATTGGCCGGCGGCGTGGTGCTGTTCCTGATCGCGCTGCGCATGATCTTCCCCGCGCCCGAACACGCCGAAGCCGTGGTGCAGGGCGAGCCGCTGATCGTGCCGCTGGCCATCCCCATGCTGGCCGGCCCGTCGGCCCTGGCCACCGTGTTGCTGCTGGTGTCACAGGCGCCCGAGCGGCGCGTGGAATGGATCGCCGCGCTGATCGTCACCATGACCGTCTGCGCCATCGTGCTGCTGCTGGCCGACCGCATCCAGCGGGTGATCGGCGAACGGGTGGTCACCGCGTTCGAGCGGCTGATGGGCCTGGTGCTGGTGGCCGTGTCGGTGGAGATGATGATCCGCGGCATCAAGCAGCTGACGGTGGAGCTGGCCGGCTGAGCGTCAGGCCGGCGGCAGCCAGCCCCCTTGCGCCGCCCAGGTCTTGAATAGCCCCGGCCAGGCCGCGACTTCGCTGCCCGGTGGCCCCAAGCCCCAGCCGTGCTGGCCCGCCGTGAACAGGTGCAGCGCCGCCGGCACCCTGGCCTGGCGCAGCGCGGCGAACATGCGCAGACTGTTGTCCACTGGCGATACCGGATCGTCCACGGCCTGCGCCAGAAACGTGGGCGGCGTGGCCGGCGTCACCAGCGTCTCCACCGACAAGGCCGCGCCTTGTGCCGCAGTGGGGCGGGCACCGAGCAACTCGCGCCGCGCATGCGTGTGGTCGAACGGCGGCAACATGGTCAACACCGGGTAGACCAGCGCCGCAAAATCGGGGCGGGCCGATACGGCATCCGCGGCATCGACGGGTGTGTAGCGGCCCGCATCCGGCGCCGCGGCCGTCATGCCCGCGAGGTGCGCACCCGCCGAAAACCCGAGCACACCGATGCGCGCCGCATCGACACCGAACTGGGCCGCGCGTGCACGGATGAGCCGCATCGCGCGCTGGCCGTCCTGCAACGGCACCAGCGGCTGCGCCCAGCCTTCGCCAGGCAGCCGGTAGACCAGCTCGAACGCCACCACGCCCTGGGTCTGCAGCCAGCGTGCCGCGGGCGTGCTTTCATGGCCACACTCGATGTGTGCATAGCCGCCGCCGGCGACCACCAGCATGGCGCGGCCAATCGGCTGCGCCGGGCGGTACACGCGCAGGCGGGGCTGCAGCACCTGCGTCACCGAACCCTTGGCACTGACCTTTTCAGGGCCTGCCGGCCCCGGGCCGTCGGGCGGCGTCCCGGGCCAGAGCGGGATGGTGTCCCCCTCCTGCGCCCAAGCCGGCAGGCCGGCCGTCGCGACCAGGCCGCCGACGCTCTTCAGCAACAGCCGGCGCCCGGGCATGGCTGGCGTTCAATCGAGCTTGACGCCCGTTGCCTTGATGATCGGCCCCCAGCGCAAGGCTTCGCTTCGCGCAAACTGGCGGAACTGCTCAGGCGTGCCCGGCAGCGCCTCCATGCCGAAATCGGCCATGCGCTTTTGCACCGTGGCGCTGGCCAGCGCCTTGTTCAAATCGCCCTTGAGCCGCGCCACCAGCGGCGCGGGCAAGCCCGCCGGGCCCAGGATGCCCTGGAACGCGAACACTTCGGAGTTCGCCACGCCGGCCTCGGCCAGCGTCGGCACATTGGGCAACTGGCTCGCGCGCCGGGCCGAGCCGATGGCCAGCGCCCGCACCTTGCCGCTCTGGATCACGGGCAGGCCCGCCGCCAGATCCAGGAACATGCACGGCACCTGGCCGCCCATCACGTCCTGCATCGCCGGTGCCGCACCGCGGTAAGGGATGTGGGTGATGAACGTGCCGGTGCGCGCCTTGAACATTTCCATCGCCAGGTGGTGCGGCGAGCCGTTGCCGGGCGATGCGTAGTTGAGCTTGCCGGGGTTGGCCTTGGCATAGGCGATGAAGTCCTTCAGCGTCTTGCCTTCGAACGCGGGCGTGACCACCAGCGCCAGCGGGAAACGGCTGATGCCGCCGATGTAGCTGAAATCTTTTTCAGGGCTGAACGGCAACTTGGTGAACAGGTGCTCGTTGAAGGCCAGCAAGGCGTTGTCGGCCGACATGACGGTGTAGCCGTCCGGCTTGGCGGTGGCCACCATCTGCGCGCCGATGTTGGTGGAGGCGCCAGGCCGGTTGTCGACGATGACCTGCTGCCCGAGCGTCGCCCGCATGGCCTCGGCCACGGTGCGCGCCAGCACGTCGGTGCCGCCGCCGGCCGGATACGGCACGATCCAGCGGACCACCTGGTTGGGGTAGTCGGCCTGGGCCCGCACGAAAGGCGCGGCCGTGCTGCCGGCGAGCGCGGCGAGGGAGGTCAAGAGGGTTCTGCGTTGCATGGGGGTTGTCTCCTTTGATGTTGCTGGGTGATTTGATTCAATGTAAGGAATGCGGCACGCCTTCTCACATTCTTAAGCCGCCAAAGAATTCACGGCGGCCTTTTAGAAGTTAAAGAAGGTTTTATAAGCCGTTGTTTTTATTGAAGTTTCTTTTTCCAAAGCTATTCTTTAACCTTCTGAAAAGCTTTCGAGGTTAAAGAGGGGCGTCGGTGAGGTGCCAACGCGCCCATCGGCGCTGACCATGAACGGCGATCACACGTTCGCTACGCAATTCATCCAATAGCTGCTGCACCGCCTTGGTGGGTAGTGCCGGCAGGACTTGCTTGAACTCGCTCAGCGGCGCACCCGCTGTGCCTTGGTCCTTCAAATGCTTGACCAGCAGTGCCTTGTTGGTTTCATGATCCAGGCCTTTTTTTCGTGTGTAGGTTCCTTTGGCGCCCAGCGCTGCATAGAGAGCGGCGGCAAGGATATGGCGCGCACCTTTTCCGCGGCCCAAGACCTCCACGGCGCCAGCGGCAACCAAGCCAGGCAAACGATCCGCCAACACAGCAGGAAGCTCTTTCTCATGCTGCAGACACTCCAATGCCAGGAAGTCATGGGTTTTAAACGAACGCAGAGTGTCCTCACCCAGACGCTCCATGAATCGAACGAATGCAGGGTTGCGCACGCCGCCCTCCAACGTCAACCGCACCTCGTGGCTTGCCGTTCCCGCAAAGCTCGGCAATGGTTTGCCTTGCCGAATGGCGGTTTCCACCATCAAATTCATGCCCTGGCCTGAACGCTCGATGAGACCGCATTTTTCCAGCGCTTCGGCCAAACGCCGATTCCGGGGATTTTGCTGGTCGACAATGTTTTCGGGAGTGATGCCTGGTGGCAGTCCGCCGGGGCTTACGACTTCCAGGCGTTTCGCATATTGCCGAACAAAGATCGAGCCTCCGAGTCTGTAGTCCCGGTGTGCGATGGCGTTAAGGACGGCTTCACGCACCGGAACCTCATCAAACGTAGGCAGGTCCATTCGGAAAAAATCGTCCTGGTAACTTTGCCGGTCATTGCGCAGGTTGATTTTGATCCAGAAGGCATCCTGCCAAGCCATGAAGCCTTCGCGGTACTCGGCACGATCAGCGGCGGGGCCCGACGCTTCAGAGGATCGGTATTCAAACACCAGTTCGGCTTGGGCGAGCCAGCGGCTCAAGCCCGCCTGGCTACCCAACAAGATCAACGCGGCGTAAGTCAAATGGCCATCCACCAACAGCTCGGCGTTAACCAGCGTTTCCGATTCCGACCACATCAATTTGCGCTGATCGCGGGTCTTTTGAGCCCACCGGCTCCGAAACGCATCGATGGCGGACGCAGACAAATCGAGCAAACCCGCTCCTGCACAAAACTCGGCCGAAAAATCGGGGCCCGTCTCAGCGAATAGGCCTCTGAGTTCCACGTCTCCCATGCCAAGCAACGCGTCGCCAGCACGTTTGAGGTACCGGCCACCGATGTGCCAAGCAGTGCCAGGCAAACGCGGCGGCACATGAACAATCAGCACACGCCCTTCTGGCAACCATAGTTCTTCCACTGGAACTCGGTGGGCGAGTTGGGCATACAGATTCGCTTCGGTGTTGCCTGGCTCGCCAAATGCCGATGTACCCACGATACGGCGGGGGCGTTCATCGGTGACACCCAGAATGACTTTCCCGCCACCCTCATTCGCCAGCGCCACACAGTAGTTGACCAGCTTATCGAGCGGATAGCTGCCTTTGGCTTCCTTGAATTCAAGCCGCTGGCCCTCGGGTTGCATCAGCCAATGCAGGAATTGTTCGTGTGATGTCGGCATGCGACGAATGCTATAGATAACGTGCCGCCGTCAAACTGACACTGTCACGACCGGAGCCGCCACGGACGACACGATTTCCTGCTCGATCGCGCCAAAGATACTGTTGCCGTCGCGGCCCTTCATCTCGATGCGGATGGTGTCGCCGAACTTCATGAATTCGGTGCTGGGCTTGCCGTCCTGAATGGTTTCGATGCAGCGCTTCTCGGCGATGCAGCTGTACCCGTGGCTCCAGTCCTGGTTGCTCACCGTGCCCGAGCCGACGATGCTGCCGGCGCGCACGTTGCGGGTCTTGCAAATGTGGGCAATCAGCTGGCCGAAATGGAAGGTCATCTCGGGGCCGGCGTCGCAGAGGCCGACCTTGCGGCCGTTCCAGGTGCTTTGCAGCGTGAGGTGGAGGCGGCCCTTGTCCCAAGCGTTTTCTCGGCTGTTGTCGTGGCTGGCGGCGAACTCGTCGAGCGTGACGGCCACCGGGCTGAACGCCGTGGCCGGTTTGCTCTGGAAGAAGCCGAAGCCCTTGGCCAGCTCGGCCGGGATCAGGTTGCGCAGGCTCACGTCGTTGGCCAGCATCACCAAGCGGATGCCGTCGAGCGCCTGCTCAGGGCTGGCGCCCATGGGCACGTCGGCGGTGATGACGGCGATCTCGGCCTCGAAGTCGATGCCCATCGCTTCCGAGGGCACACGCACGTCGTCGCAGGGGCCGAGAAAGTCGTCGCTGCCGCCCTGGTACATCAGCGGGTCGGTGTAGAAGCTTTCGGGTACTTCGGCGTTGCGCGCCTTGCGCACCAGCTCGACGTGGTTGATGTAGGCCGAGCCGTCGGCCCACTGGTAGGCGCGGGGCAACGGGGCCATGCATTGCTTGGGGTCGAACGGGAACGCGTGGCGCGCGCGGCCGTGGTTCAGCGCGTCGTACAGGTCCTGCAATTGCGGGCTCATGAAGCCCCAGTCGTCGAGCGCCTGCTGGAGCCGGCTGGCGATGCCGGTCGCATAATGGGCCGTGCCCAGATCGCGCGAGACGACGACCAGCTGGCCGTCGCGGGAACCGTCTTTGTAGGTGGCAAGTTTCATGGAATTCGAGGTTTTTTCAGGGACGGGGCGAAAGCGGCATTGTGACCGCGCGGCGCCAGGCCGCAGCAACGTCAAGATTACGCATCGTTGAATTTATTTACCTAAACGAAATACGACGGGAATTTTAGTGCAAGTGGAAGCAGAGGGCACGGACCCGGAAGATGCCCCGGACAAGGAGCGCGCCGGCATCCAGTCGGTGGAAGTCGGCTTTGCCCTGTTGGACGTGCTGGCACAGGCCAAGGGCCCGCTGATGCTGCGCGACCTGGCCGCGGCCGCCGGCATGAGCGCGGCCAAGGCGCACCGCTACCTGGTGAGCTTCCAGCGACTGGCGCTGGTGACGCAGGACAGCCGCAACAACCGCTACGACCTGGGTCCGGCCGCGCTGCGCCTGGGCCTGGCCGCGCTGGCCCGCACCGACGCCGTGAAGCTGGCGCGCGAACGCGTCGGCCCGCTGATGGCGCAGATCGGCCACACGCTGGCGCTGGCGGTGTGGGGCAACCACGGGCCGACCATCGTGCACTGGGAGGAATCACCGGAGGCCATCACCGTCAACCTGCGCCTGGGCGACGTGATGCCGCTGCTGGCCTCGGCCACGGGCCGCTGTTTCGCCGCTTACGTGGCGCCGGACGCGATCGCGCCCCTGCTCAAGGAGGAACTGGCCCGCGCCCAGAAGCAGGGCCGCACCGATCTGCCCGGCAGCGCCACCGCATTGCAGGCCCTGCTGGCCGAGGTGCGCACCCACGGGGCCGCGCGGGTGGTGGGCACGCTGCTGCCGGGTGTCACGGGCTTTTGTGTGCCCGTGTTCGACGCCGACGGGCACATTGCGCTGGGCCTCACAGCGCTGGGATCGCAGGCCATGGTCGACGCGGATTGGGACGGCGCGGTGTGCCGGCCTCTGAAAGAGGCGGCGGCGCAATGGTCGCTCGACCTGGGTCAACGCCCTTGAAGGCTGCGCCAGTGGCACCGACGGCCGGCGCGGCCGGCAGCGGCATTCCGTTGCGGGCGCTGCTGGTGATCGGCGTGCTGGTGTTGCTGGCGCACTGGGTGGTACTGGGCGCGTTGCCCTTGCCGGCACCGGCGGTGACGACGACCGCGCTGCGCACGCTGACCACCCGCACGGTGACGCTGAACCCGCCCGTTGCGCCACCCGATACCGCAAAACCAACGCCGAAATTGGCGCCACCGAAACCACCACCCAGAAAGCCGCGCGCTGTGGTGGCCAAGCCGGCGGCGACATTCGGGCCCAAGCCACAAGCCGAGGGGGCGGCCGAGCCGTCGATGCCATCGGAGACCGCGCTGGCGGTAGACCCGTCGCCAACCGCGCAGCTACAAGCCCTGGCCCTGGCCCTGGCCCAGGCTCAGGCTCAGCCACCCGCACCCGCGGCCTCGGAAGTGGTTGCCGCCGCCACACCCCCGGCCCCTGCCGCATCCGAAGCGCCTGCCGCCCGCCCGCCGCGCGAAGCCCCGCCCGGCGCCGCCGTGCTCAGCCTGCCAGGCTCGGCGCGACTGCGCTACGCGTTGACCGGCGAATACAAGAAGCTGAGCTACAGCGCCAAAGGCCAGATGTTGTGGCTGCAGGACGGCGTGAATTACGAGTTCAAGCACGACGTGAGCGCCTTCCTTTTGGGCACGCGCAGCCAGGCCAGCAAAGGCCAGATCACGGACCAGGGCCTCGCGCCCACGCGTTACGCCGAATCGTTGCGCACCGAGGTGGCCGCGCATTTCGAGCGCGACAAGGGCCGGGTCACCTTCAGCGCCAACACGCCCGAAGCCCAGTTGCTCAACGGCGCGCAGGACCGCTTGAGCGTGATCATGCAGATTGTGGCCATGCTGGCTGGCGACCCGACCAAATACCCGCCGGCCACCACCATCACGGTGCAGACCATCGGCCCGCGCGACGCCGAAGTCTGGCTGTTCACCGTCGACGGCGAGGAGACGGTGCAATTGCAGGACGGGCCGGTGCAGGCCCTGAAGATCAGCCGCAACCCGCGGCGCGAGTTCGACACGCGCATCGAGCTGTGGTTTGCGCCGATCATGAGTTACCTGCCGGTGCGGGTGAAGGCGACGCAGTCGAATGGCGATTTCATCGACGAGAAATTGCTCGAAATCGAGAAACCCTGACAGGCCGTCCACCGCGCCGCTGACCTTGAAACCGAGCCAATCGTTGCAATCTAGAACCCAACTAGCCCGAAACGCTGTACCCCGGGCGCGACAAATTGCCATCTTGCAGATTTTTTTGAACTGCAAACTGTCGCGTTTACCCCTGAGTTCGGCCTCGCGGTGTATCTTGAACCGGTTTCGGACGCAACAAGGACTGTGCCCCATGAATACGCTTTACGACTCGGAATCCTTTGCAGTGGTCCACATGGAAGCCAATGCGCTGCCCGAAGAAGCCTTGGCCGACAACGACATGCCCACCGGCATCCTGCTGACGTCAGGCGGCCTGCCGGTGCCGGCGCTGGAACGCCACGGTTTTGAAATCGTCGACAAACGTTCGGGCAAAGAGGTGTACCTGGACGGTTCGTGGGCCGAACTTTTCCAGCAGCACATTTCGGCCTGGCGGCTCAACACGCCGACCCAGGAAGAAGTGGAAGACACGCTGGAGCGTTATGCCGAGCTCGCGCAAAACCCGGTGGTGATTCACTGATTTCAGTAAGGTGCGCCGGGCCTAACGCCCAGGCGCGCTTTCACGCTCGCACCCCCTCGCGATCAGCTACGTAACGTCAACCCCGAGCGCCTGTGGCATGACGCTCTGGAAGATCGGCATGACCAGCGCTTCGATCTTTCCCGCCATCTCCTCCGCCGAAACCCGGTCCTGCGTTTGAAGCCATAACCGCGCAGCGCCGAAGATGGCCCAAGCGGCCGTGGTGGCCACCAGTTCCGGATCGACCCCAGGCACCGCGGTTCGGCCCTCGCCACCCTCGCGGAATATCCCTTCCACCACCGGAATGATCGACCCCTCGATGGGCATCTTGGCGAGCTCGCCCGGGCAACCCGGCGCTTCGGCGAGGTAGTCGCAGACGCCCAGCGCAATAGCCCGAAGCCCCCCTTCGCAGCCACTGAAAGACAGGCCGCGCCGGTCGATCAGCTCCTGAAACCGTGCAGCCGCCATGGCCTGCAACAGGCTGTTCTTGTCGGGATAGTGCAAGTAGAACGTCGCCCGATTCAACGTGGCCTCATCGGCAATCTCCTGAATCGACACCTCGTCCCAAGGCTTGCGCGTCAACAGCCTTGCCAGCGCCTCCATCAGCATGCGGCGGCTGCGCAGGATGCGGGGATCGACGGTTTGCGCTTTTTGCGGGTCTGGTTGAAGCGTCTGGGCCATGGGCCGAGCTTACGTCGTTTTACGCAGCGCTTACTTAAACGACACTTGTTGCTTAAGTTAAATAGACATATGATGTTTAGACGTCATGTGACGTTTTACCTTCTCATCTTATGAGCACACTTCTTCGCATTGATTCCAGCCCCCTTTATGGCGACTCCGTAACGCGCCAGGTCACCGATGCCTTTGTCGCCCAGTGGACGGCGTCCCATCCAGACGGCACCGTGCTGTCACGCGATTTGTACGCATCGCCGATTGCGCCGATCGACGCCGCATGGGTCGGTGCCGTGCGCGCGCAACCTGACGTTCGAACGCCGCAGCAGGCGGACGTGCTCAGCCTGTCGGACCGGCTGATTTCCGAACTCGAGCAGGCAGACGAATATGTGTTCGGCGTACCGATGCACAATTTCGGCGTGCCCTCGGCGCTGAAACTCTGGATCGACCAGATCACGCGGGCACAGCGAACTTTCTCGTATGGCGACGGTGCACCCAAAGGACTGCTGCTTGGCAAGAAGGCGACCTTCATCGTTGCAACCGGCGGCCCGCAGATGGACGCGTACAACTTCGTGAGCCCCTACTTGCAGGCGCTTTTCGGGTTTCTTGGCGTGACCGACAACACCGTCTTGCCCGTTCATGGAACGATGGCGCTGAACTTCGGTGCGGAGCGCGGGCCTTTCCTCGCGTCTCACCTTCAGGCTGCCGAAGCGCTCGCTGCGGCTTAGGCTCCCGCACGTCGGCGCGCTGGCAGGGGAGCTTCCCGAGGCTCAAATCACGCCTCGCAGGACCCGTGCTCACTTGCAGACCCAGCGCCGGGCGGGCGGGAGATGGAAGCGCGTGAGGCGTGACATCGTAAAGCCGGAAAACCACCTTAGTATTCCAGGCATGTCGATCCACCTGACGCCTCCAAGTTCTCCTTTCACGCGGCGCGCCTGGGCGTTGCCGCTGGCGCTCTGCCTGCTGGCCACGCTGACCGCGTGCACGCCGTTGCCGGCACGATTCGCCGGGCCGCAAAGCGAGACCACCACGCGCATCCTGGCGCTGCCGCCAGTCGACGTGCTGCTGCTGGGCGAACAACACGACGCGGCCGAACACCAGCGCATCCACGAAGCGGTAGTGCGCTCGTATGCCGACCGGGGCCTGCTGGCTGCATTGGTGATCGAGATGGCCGAACGTGGCCGGTCCACCGCCGGCCTGCCGCGCGACGCCGACGCCGCGCAGGTGCAAGCCGCGCTGGCGTGGGACGTCAAGGGTTGGCCATGGCCCGCCTACGGCCCCGCGGTGATGGCCGCCGTGCGGGCTGGCGTGCCGGTGCTGGGCGCCAACCTGCCACGCACGCGGATGCGCGAGGCGATGGCCGACCGGCGGCTTGACGACCGGCTGCCCGAGGCGTCTCTGCAGGTGCAGCGCGATGCCATCCGCGTGGGCCACTGCGGCATGTTGCCCGATGGCCAGATTGCGCCCATGGCCCGTATCCAGATCGCACGCGACGTGGCCATGGCACACACCGCGGCCGATGCCGCCGTGGCCGGCAAGGTGGTGGTGCTGCTGGCTGGCAGCGGCCACGTCGACCGCCTCGTGGGCGTGCCGCTGCATCTGCCGCCCAACCTGACGAGCGTATCGGTGCGGCTGCTGGCCAGCGGTGGCCGCAGCGAAAACGCCGCATCTTTCGACACCGTGTGGCCCACGCCGACCGTGCCCGAAAAAGACTACTGCGCGGACATGAAGAAGCAGATGGCGCAGTAGCCGGCCCCGCTCGCCGCCTGGCACGGGCGAGACGGCATCCTGCGACAATTCAGGCCGTTATGAACCACGCCTACATCCTTACCCTGTCATGCCCGGACCGCACGGGCATCGTGCATGCCGTGTCGGGCTTTCTGCTCGAGCGCGGTGGCAACATCGAAGAAGCCGCACAGTACAACGACCACGACACCGGCCTGTTTTTCATGCGGGTGCAGTTCGCCTGCGACCAGCTGAGCTTTGCCGAGCTGCGCGTGCAGCTCAAGCCTTTTGCCGACAGCTTCGGCATGCGCTGGAGCCTGCACGCTACCTCGGAGCCGGTGCGCACGGTGTTGATGGTGAGCAAGGAAGGCCATTGCCTGAACGACCTGCTGTTCCGCTGGAAAAGCGGTCTGTTGCCGCTCGACATCCGCGCCATCGTCTCGAACCACCGTGACTTCTACCAGCTGGCGGCCAGTTACAACGTGCCGTTTCACCACATCCCGGTGACGTCGGCCACCAAGGCCCAGGCGGAAAGCCGCGCGTATGAGGTGATCGAGGCCGAAGGCGCCGAGCTGGTGGTGCTGGCGCGCTACATGCAGATCCTGAGCGACGACCTGTGCCGCAAACTGGCCGGCCGCGCCATCAACATCCACCATTCCTTCTTGCCGAGCTTCAAGGGCGCCAAGCCGTATTACCAGGCACATGACCGCGGCGTGAAGCTGATCGGCGCCACGGCGCACTACGTGACGGCCGACCTCGACGAAGGCCCGATCATCGAACAGGACGTGGCCCGCGTGGACCACAGCCGCACGGTGGACGACCTGACCGCCCAGGGCCGCGACACCGAAAGCCAGGTGCTGGCGCGCGCGGTAAAGTGGCACAGCGAACACCGCGTGCTGATCAACGGCCACAAGACCGTCGTCTTCAAATAGCGGCTGAACTCAGGCGCGCTGCGCCATGACCCCGCCCAGGCGCACCGCGCCGCCTGGCGCCCAGGCCGGGTTGAAGTTCAGCGGCAGCTTGGGGAACAGCAGCACCACGGTCGAGCCCAGCAGGAAACGACCCATTTCGTCGCCTTGTTTGAGGCGGATGTCCTGGTCTTCATAACGCCACTCGCGCACCGGGCCGCGCGGCGGGTTGATCACACCCTGCCACACCGTGGCCATGCTGCCGACGATGGTGGCGCCCACCAGCGTCAGCACGAACGGGCCGAGCGGTGAATCGAACAGGCACACCACGCGCTCGTTGCGCGCGAACAAACCGGGCACGCCGCGGGCCGTGACCGGATTCACCGAAAACAGCTCGCCCGGCACGTAGACCATGCGCAGCAAGCGGCCGTCGCAAGGCATGTGGATGCGGTGGTAGTCGCGCGGGCTCAGGTAGATGGTGGCGAAATGGCCGTCGTTGAACTGCGCGGCCAGCGCCGCATCGCCACCGACCAGCGCGGTGGTCGAATAGCTGTGGCCTTTGGCCTGGAAGATCTGGTCGTGGTCGATAGGGCCGAACTGGCTGATGGCGCCGTCCACCGGGCACACGAGGTCGGCCTGGGCGATGGGCCGCGCACCGGGCTTGAGAGCCCGTGTGAAAAATTCGTTGAAGCTGGCGTAGCTGGTGATGTCCGGGTTCACCGCCTCTTGCATGTTCACGCCGTACTTGCCGACGAACCAGCGGATGATGCCGGTGGTGATGCCGCCGGCCTGGGCCGAGGCGATGTGGCCGCCGAAGGAGGTGATGGCCTGCTTGGGCAAAAGGTACTGTGGCAGCACTTTGGAACGGTCTGACACGGCGGTCCCCTGTTGTTATGTTTTGGGCGAAATCTCGGCGAACGGAGCGGCGATTCTACCCAGCGCTTTCCGGCCAGCCGTGTGGGGAAAAAGCCCGACACGGGCGACGACAATACCGTCATGGCCGCCGTCCGCATCCCACCCATCCAATGCCTGTTGACGTTTGAGACGCTGGCCCGTTTGCGCAGCGTGACGCAAGCTGCCGATGAGCTGTGCGTGACGC
>JAQGMQ010000812.1 GCA_028292305.1 Rhodoferax sp. | reverse complement strand
TCCATTTCACCGCGGTGCGACTCGTAGAAGGGATGGATGCTCTCGGCCATTGGACGCCTCTCTCGCATGTCAGCTCATTGGAGGCAGACGCACAAGCCACGGCTGCAAGTCTGCTGCTGGCCCATGGTAGCGGCTCTCCAGCAGGCTGCGGGCCCATCTTTGGCGGCAAGTCCGGCGACGTGCATGGCAGTGCGCCAACTGCATCGTCGACCGAGATTCACGACCCCTGCACCGCCCCCGGCACCTGGCGCGCCAGCGCCACGAAGGCCTCCAGGTAATCGATCCCCACATCGGCCTCCCGCGCACCCAGGAAGATCTGCTTGGCAATTCCCTTCGGGCCGAGCTTGACCGGCACCACCGCCATCTTGCCGGCGTATTCCTCGGCCAGCCAACGCGGCAGCGCGGCCACACCCCTGCCGCTGGCCACCATCTGCAGCATGATGTCGGTCGTCTCGATGGTCTTGTGGCGCCGGGGCAGGATGCCGGCGGGCATCAGGAACTGGTTGTAGATGTCGAGCCGGTCGATGGCCACCGGGTAGGTGATCAGCACCTCGCCCGACAACTGCTTCGGCTTCACGTAGCTTGCACCCGCCAGCACATGCTGGCTGTTCACCACCAGCACCTGTTCGTAGTCGAACACAGGCTCGTAGCGCAGGCCGGGCCTCAACAGCGGGTCGGGCGTGACCAGCAGATCGATCTCGTAGCCGAACAGCGCGCCGATGCCGCCGAACTGGAACTTCTGCTTCACGTCGACTTCCACATCGGGCCATTGCGCCAGGTAGGGCGACACCACCTTCAACAGCCATTGGTAGCAGGGGTGGCATTCCATGCCGATGCGCAGGGTGCCGCGTTCGCCATGCGCGTATTGCTGCAGGCGCTCCTCGGCCATGGCCAGTTGCGGCAACACGCGGTTGGCCACGGCCAGCAGGTATTCACCCGACTGCGTGGGCCGCAGGCTGCGCCCTTCGCGCAACCAGATGTCGGTGCCGAGCTGCTGCTCGAGCTTCTTCATGGTGTGGCTCAGCGCCGATTGCGTGAGGCACAGCGCGCCCGCGGCGGCGGTCAGCGATCCCAGCCGATCGACCTCTTGCACGATGGCCAGATGAATGCGTTCCAGCATTGGTGTATGAACGAATCTAATCGATCGTTGAAATAAGACCATTTTACTTCATGGACTGGTCTGCCTACGATCGCGCCATCCGCAATCGAAGGCAACCAAAAAAAGGCATTCATGGCTCACACACACAATCTCGGTTTTCCCCGCATCGGCGCCAAGCGCGAACTCAAGTTCGGGCTGGAGTCGTATTGGAAGGGCACGTCCTCGCGCGACGAACTCAAGGCGCTCGGCGCGCAGTTGCGCCAGCGTCACTGGCAGCACCAGGCCGATCTGGATTTGTCTCCGGTGGGTGACTTCGCGTTCTACGACCAGGTGCTGGACATGAGCTTCACGCTGGGCAACCTGCCCGAGCGCGTGCAGGACTTCCATGGCGATACGCTGGACAACTACTTCCGCGTGGCGCGCGGCCGCTCGGCCCTGGGCGGTGACGACCATGGCGTCTGCTGCGGCGGCGTGGCCGCGGGTGAGATGACCAAGTGGTTCGACACCAACTACCACTACATCGTGCCCGAGTTCACCGCCCAGACCGGGTTCCGGCTCGACGCCTCGCGCCTGCTCGCGCAACTCGCCGAAGCGCGCGCGCAGGGCGTCAAGGCCAAACCGGTGATCGTCGGCCCGGTGACCTACCTGTCCATCGGCAAGGCCAAGGACGGCTCCGACAAGCTGGCGCTGCTGCCGCGGCTGTTGTCCGTCTACGCTGACTTGTTGGCCACGCTGGCGGCGCAGGGCGTGGAATGGGTGCAGATCGACGAGCCGGTACTGGCCACCGAGCTCGATGCCGACTGGCAACACGCGTTCACCACCGCCTACCACCAGCTCAAGAGCGCCCGCGTCAAGCTGCTGCTGGCCACCTACTTCGGCCAGTTGCTGGAGAACCAGTACCTGCTGGCCAACCTGCCGGTGGCCGGCGTGCACATCGACGCCATCAACGGGCGCGACGACGTGGTGCCGCTGCTCAACCTGCTGCCGCCGCACAAGGTGTTGTCGCTGGGGGTGGTCGATGGCCGCAACATCTGGAAGACCGATTTGAATGCCGTGCTCGACTGGGTCGAGCCGATTGCGGCGCGCCTGGGTGATCTGCTGTGGATCGCACCGACGTGTTCGCTGCTGCACGTGCCCGTCGACCTGGCGAGCGAAGCCAGGCTCGACCCGGAGGTCAAACCCTGGCTGGCCTACGCGCTGCAAAAACTGGACGAACTGCAACTGCTGGCCACGGCGCTGAACCAGGGCCGCGCTGCGGTGAAGGACGAGCTGGCGGCCAACCAGCAGGCCGTCGCGTCGCGCCGCGCTTCGGCACGTGTGCACAACCCGGCGGTCAAGGCGGCCATCGGCCAGCTCGACGCCACGCTCGGCCAGCGCACGAGCCACTATGCGTTGCGCGCGCCCTTGCAAGCGGCGCGGCTGAAGCTGCCGGCGTTCCCCACCACCACCATCGGCTCGTTCCCGCAGACCGCCGAGATCCGCCACGCCCGCAGCCAGTTCAAGGCCGGCGCGCTCGACGAGGCGGCCTACCGGGCGGCCATGCAGGCCGAGATCGCCAAGAGCGTGCGGGAGCAGGAAGCGCTGGGCCTGGACGTGCTGGTGCATGGCGAGGCCGAACGCAACGACATGGTCGAATACTTCGGTGAACAGCTCGATGGTTATGCCTTCAGCCAGTTCGGCTGGGTGCAGTCTTATGGTTCACGCTGCGTGAAGCCGCCGATCCTGTTCGGCGACATCACCCGCCCGAAGGCGATGACGGTCGAATGGATTCGGTACGCGCAGTCGCTCACCACCAAGCCGATGAAGGGCATGTTGACCGGCCCGGTCACCATCCTGAACTGGTCGTTCGTGCGCGACGACCAGCCGCGTTCGGTGTCGTGCAAACAGCTGGCCCTGGCCATCCGCGCCGAGGTGCAGGACCTGGAGCAGGCCGGCGTCGGCGTGATCCAGATCGACGAGGCGGCGCTGCGCGAAGGCCTGCCGCTGCGCAAGTCGCAGTGGGCCGGCTACCTCGGCTGGGCGGTGGAATCGTTTCGCATCACGGCCAACGGCGTGGGCGACGCCACGCAGATCCACACCCACATGTGTTACTCGGAATTCAACGACATCATCGGGTCGATCGCCGACATGGATGCCGACGTGATCACCATCGAAACCTCGCGTTCGGACATGGAGCTGCTCGACGCCTTCGACCACTTCAACTACCCGAACCAGATCGGCCCCGGCGTGTATGACATCCATTCGCCGAACATCCCGACGCAGGAACACATCGTGCAGCTGATGCGCAAGGCCGCCGTTCGCATACCGGCCGAACGGCTGTGGGTCAACCCCGACTGCGGCCTGAAGACGCGGCAGTGGTCGGAGGTGTTGCCGGCGTTGACCAACATGGTGGCGGCGGCCAAGACCCTGCGCGCCACGGCTTGACGGTGCTTTGGCCTGTGGCGCGATGGCGATCGGCAAGTTGTGTCACCAATTGATGACGCCTTGGCGATCGCCTGATGTCCAAGTGAATGACAAGACGGATAGATCATGAGAACTTAACAATCGCTCAGATCATTTGACTTGTGTGCGGGCTGCGTGCCACCTAGGATGCGTCAGTCGGCGGCACGGCCCCGCACCGCGTTTTGGCGTGCCGTGTCGCTGGCCGACACTTTCACACAAGGGGACATGCATGAAAATCACGAGGATCGCCGGAGCGCTCGGCGCGGAGATCTCGGAGGTCGATCTGTCGACGCCGCTGTCGGCCGCGCAGGCCCGGGACATCCGCCAGGTGCTGCTCGACCACCTGGTCATCTTCTTTCGCGACCAGGACCTGGCGCCAGCGCAGTTTCTGGCGTTTGCCCAGGCCATGGGCGACCCGATCGAGTACCCGTTCGTGAAAGGCATCGAAGGCTTTCCGCACATCATCGAGGTCAAGAAACTCGAACACGAAAAGCACAATTTCGGCGGTGTCTGGCACTCGGACACCACCTACCTGACGCGTCCGCCGATGGGCTCGATGCTGCTGGCCCGGCAGGTACCGCCTTATGGTGGCGACACCCTGTTCGCCAACCAGTACCTGGCCTATGAAGCGCTGTCGCCCACACTGCAGAACATCCTGCAGGGCCTGACCGGCATCAGCACGTCGGCCCGTGCCGATGTGTCGAAGACGCGTGAAGACCGCATCAAGACCGACGGCAACGACGCCGCCCCGAAGGAGTTCACCGCCGAACACCCGGTGGTGCGCGTGCACCCCGAGACCGGCCGCAAGGCGCTGTCT
>JAQGMQ010000173.1 GCA_028292305.1 Rhodoferax sp. | reverse complement strand
TGGTGGGCGAAGCGCAGCAGTGGATTCCCGAACTCGTGGCCAAGGCCAAGACCTTGAAGATCGGTGCCGGCACCGAAAAAGGCGTGGACGTGGGACCGCTGGTGTCGTGTGCCGCATTCGACCGCGTGAACAGCCTGATCGAACGCGGCCTGGCCGACGGCGCCACGCTCGAGCTCGACGGCCGCAAGCCCAGCGTGCCCGGTTATGAGAAGGGCAACTTCGTCGGGCCCACGGTGTTCTCGGGCGTGAAGCCCGGCATGGTGATCTACGACCAGGAAGTCTTCGGCCCGGTGCTGTGCCTGGCCGCGGCCGACAACATCGACGACGCCATCACGCTGATCAACGACAACCCGAACGGCAACGGCACGGCCATCTTCACGCAAAGCGGCGCCGCGGCCCGGCGTTTCCAGGAAGACATCGACGTCGGCCAGGTCGGCATCAACGTGCCGATTCCGGTGCCGGTGCCCCTGTTCTCGTTCAGCGGCTCGCGCGGCTCGAAGCTGGGCGACCTGGGGCCCTATGGCAAGCAGGTGATCCTGTTCTACACGCAGACCAAGACCATCACGCAGCGCTGGTTCGACGACAGCACGGTGTCGCACGGGGTGAACACGACGATCAGCCTGAAGTGATTTGAATTGCCCCTTCCCCCACCGGGGGAAGGCCGGGATTGGGGGCAAGCCGCTTCTGACGTGCACACCGTTGGCGCATTCCCCTCCCGGCCCCCACCCCAACCCTCCCCCGGGAGGGGAGGGAGTAAACACCCGAAGGGAAACGCCATCCTATGGACTTTGAACTCTCAGAAGAACAACAGGCCTTCGCGCAGAGTGCCCGCGCGTTCGCACAAGCCGAATTCGCGCCCCACGCCGCGCGCTGGGATGCGGAGGCCATCTTCCCGAAGGCGGCCATCGCCCACGCCGGCGAGCTCGGCTTCTGCGGCCTCTACGCACCTGAACGCATCGGCGGCCTGGCCCTGCCCCGGCTCGACGCCACCCTGGTGTTCGAGGAGATGGCCGCCGTCGACCCGTCGACCACGGCCTTCATCACCATCCACAACATGGCCACCTGGATGCTCGGCACCTGGGGCACCGATGCCGTCTGCGCGCAGTGGGGCGAAGACCTGACCAGCGGGCGCAAGCTGGCCTCGTACTGCCTCACCGAACCAGGCGCCGGCTCGGACGCCGCGTCGCTCAAGACCCGCGCCGACCGCGATGGCGACGGATATGTCATCAACGGCGGAAAAGCCTTCATCTCGGGTGCGGGCGCCACCGACGTGCTGGTGCTGATGGCCCGCACCGGCGGCCCGGGCGCGGCCGGCATCTCGGCTTTTGCCGTGCCGGCCGACGCCCCGGGCGTGGCTTACGGCAAGAAGGAACACAAGATGGGCTGGAACAGTCAGCCCACCCGCGCCATCAGCTTCGACAACGTGCGCATCCCGGCCGACCACCTGCTGGGCGCCGAGGGCGAAGGCTTCCGCATCGCCATGAAGGGCCTGGACGGCGGGCGTATCAACATCGCCACCTGCTCGGTGGGCGCGGCCCAGGGCGCGCTGGACGCGGCGCGCCACTACCTGCACGACCGCCAGCAGTTCGGCAAGCCGCTGGCCGGCTTCCAGGCGCTGCAGTTCAAGCTCGCCGACATGGCCACCGAACTCGTGGCCGCGCGCCAGATGGTGCGCCTGGCCGCCAGCAAACTCGACGCCGGCCACGCAGACGCCAGCACCTACTGCGCCATGGCCAAGCGCTTCGCCACCGACGCCGGCTTCAACGTCTGCAACGACGCACTGCAGCTGCACGGCGGCTACGGCTACCTGGCCGAATTTCCCCTCGAGCGGCTGGTGCGCGACACCCGGGTGCACCAGATCCTGGAAGGCACGAACGAAATCATGCGCGTCATCGTGGCGCGCCGCCTGCTGGACCCGGGCGCCGAGGTGCCGCGTTGACAATGGATGCCATGACCCACACCCCACCGAACCCCACCGCCGCCACCGACGCCACCAGCGCCACCACCGTGGTCCTCTTCGACGAGATCGCCACCGCCGGCGGCCAGCGCTTCGGCGTGGCCACGCTCAATGCGCCGGCTTCGCTGAACGCCCTGTCGGTCGACATGGTGCGCCTGCTGACGCCGCAACTGCGCGCCTGGGCCAGCGATGCCGGCGTGGTCGGCGTGCTGCTGCAGGCCACCGGCGAGAAAGCCTTTTGCGCCGGTGGCGACCTGCGCCACCTCTACACCACGCTGCGCGAATGCGGGCCGGGCCGCAACGCCTATGCCGAACGTTTCTTCGCTGAAGAATACGAGCTCGACTACCTCATCCACACCTATCCCAAGCCGTTCCTGTGCTGGGCCCACGGCATCGTGATGGGCGGCGGCGTGGGCCTGATGGCCGGCGCGTCGCACCGCGTGGTCACGGCACAAAGCCGCATCGCCATGCCCGAGATCAACATCGGCCTCTACCCCGACGTGGGCGGCAGCTGGTTCCTGCGCCGCGCGCCGGGCCGCACCGGTCTGTTCTTGGCGTTCACGGCCGCGCCCCTGAATGCGGCCGACGCGGTGTTCTGCGGCCTGGCCGACCTGCTGGTGCCGCAGGAGCACAAGCCGCAGGTGCTGGAAGCCATCACCGCCACGGCCTGGCAAGGCGAAGCCAAGGCCGACCGCGCCACCCTGTCGCGTCTGCTGGCCGATGCCGCCGAGGGCAGCAGCGTGCCGCCTTCCAAACTGCGCGAACACTTCGACGCGATCAACAGCCTGATGGCGGGTGACGACCTGCGCGACATCGCCGAGCGCCTGCGCGCCCTGCGGAGCGACGATGCCTGGCTGCAGACCGCCGCCACCACCTTCACCAAAGGCGCGCCGAGCACGGCTGCGATTTCGTTCGAACTCTGGCAACGTGTGCACCACCTGTCGCTGGCCGAGGTGTTCCGGCTCGAATACTGGGTGTCGCTGGGTTGCTGCGCCCATGCCGACTTTGCCGAAGGCATCCGCGCCCTGCTGATCGACAAGGACCGCCAGCCGAAATGGACGCCGTCAACGATTGAAGACATCACGCCGGAATTCGTCGAAGACCACTTCAGGGCGCGGGGCGAGATGCCGGCGGAGCTGGCGGCGCTCGGCAGCGCGGTGGCTTAGATGCCGCGCTGGGTCACGCAATAGACGCCCTCACCCCGGCCTTCTCCCGCACAAGTGCGAAGGAACAGTACAAACACAAGGAGACA
>JAQGMQ010000787.1 GCA_028292305.1 Rhodoferax sp. | reverse complement strand
AACCAATCAGTCCTCTCAATCCTGTCACGGCCGCGCCCTGGTCCGCGATTGAAAACAAGACCTTCGTGCTCGTTCTTGTGGCCGTCACCCTTGCCTTTGGCTGGATTCTCTGGCCCTTCTACGGCGCGGTGTTCTGGGGCGTGGTCATGGCCATCCTGTTCTCGCCAATGTTCCGCTGGTCGCTGAAGAAGTTCTCCAGCCGGCGCACCCTGGCCGCGCTGACCACGCTGCTGGTGTTCCTGGTGATCGTGATCCTGCCGATGACGCTGATCACCGGCATGTTGGTGAAAGAAGGCAACGGGCTCTACCTGCGCATCCAGTCGGGCGAACTCAATTTCGGCAGGCTGTTTGGCCAGATCGTCGCGGCGCTGCCGGCGTGGGTCACCAACCTGCTCGACCGTTTCGGTTTGGGCAATCTGGCCGATCTGCAGAATCTCATCAGTGCGCGCCTCGCGGCCGGCAGCCAGGCGCTGGCCACGCAAGCGCTGAGCATCGGGCAGAACACCTTCGATTTCGTGGTCAGCTTCTTCATCATGCTGTACCTGATGTTCTTCCTGCTGCGCGACGGCTCCAGCCTGACGCGGCGCATGCGCGACGCGATCCCGCTGGACGCCAACACCAAGCGCCAGCTGTTCACCAAGTTCACCACCGTGGTCCGCGCCACCGTCAAGGGCAACGTGCTGATGGCGATTGCGCAAGGCGTGCTCGGTGGCCTGGCGTTCTGGTTCCTCGACATCCACGCGACCGTGTTGTGGGCGGTGCTGATGGCATTCCTGTCGCTGCTGCCGGCCGTGGGCGCAGCCCTGGTCTGGGTGCCGGTGGCGATCTACTTTCTGGCCACGGGCGCGGTGTGGCAGGGCGTGGCGCTCACGCTCTGGGGCGTGCTCGTCATCGGCATGGTCGACAACGTGCTGCGACCGGTGCTGGTGGGCAAGGACACCAAGATGCCCGACTACGTGGTGCTGATCTCCACGCTCGGTGGCATCGGTGTGTTCGGCCTGAACGGCTTTGTGATCGGCCCGGTGATCGCCGCCATGTTCATGGCCGTCTGGGACATCTTCTCGAACAACATGGAAGACGCCACCGCCGGCACGCCGGCCGCCAGCACGGCGCCGCCCCGCCACCCGGGCACGCACCCGGTCGCGTCGACCACCGTGCCGGTGGCAATGACGCCGCCCGTGACGCCTGCCGTCACGCCAGCCGCGCCGCTGATCCCGCCGGTTTGAGCATGTCGTCATCGACGGTTGACCCGCGCGCCGCGGCTCCGGCCGCGGGCCGATGGCGCGTGGCGGTGGCCGGCGCGCTGGCCCTGGGCGTGGCCATGGGCATCGGCCGCTTCGCCTTCACCCCGCTGTTGCCGATGATGCTGCACGACGGCGTGATCGACCTGGCCACCGCCAGCTGGATGGCCAGCGCCAACTACATGGGCTACCTGGTCGGCGCCCTGCTGTGCACCTTCCAGCCCTGGATCTGGCGGCGCCTGCCGCGGCTGCCGGCCGTGGTGCCGGCGCGCATGGTCCGGGCCGGGCTGGTCGCCACCTGCGGCTTGACGCTGGGCATGGCCTGGCACCTGCCCGCGGCCTGGCCGCTGTGGCGTTTCATGGCGGGCGTGGCGAGTGCGGTGGTGTTCATCTACACCTCGGGCTGGTGCTTGGCGCGGCTGGCGCGGCTCGGCGTGCCGGCGATGGGCGGCTTCATCTACGCCGGCCCCGGCGCGGGCATCGTCCTGAGTGGCCTGTTTGCCAGCGCCATGGTGGTGTGGGAACGCAGCGCGGCCGAGGCCTGGCTGGTGTTCGGCACACTCGCCGTGGCGCTGACGGCGCTGGTCTGGCGCGTGTTCGAAGGGCCGGCCAATGCCACCGCCAGCACCACGGCCGCCGCGCCGGGCGCCGCTCTACCGGGGGTGCACGTCGATGGCCGGCGCCAGCTGGGCCTGCTCACTTTCGCCTACGGGCTGGCAGGATTCGGCTACATCATCACGGCCACGTTTCTGCCCGTGATCGCCCGCGAGGCGCTGCCGGGCTCGCCCTGGATTCAGCTGTTCTGGCCGATCTTCGGCCTGGGCGTGATGCTCGGCGCGATGCTGGCCACACGGGTGTCCAGCAGCGATGACATGCGGCGCTGGCTGGCCGGCTGCTACGTGCTGCAGGCGGCTGGCGTGCTGGCCAGCGTCGTCAGCCCCAGCCTGCCAGGCTTTGCGCTGGGCAGCCTGATGCTGGGCTTGCCGTTCACGGCGATCACGTTTTTTGCGATGCAGGAGGTGCGCCGGTTGAAGCCGGTGGCGCCGGCCAGCGCCATGGGCCTGCTGACGGCGATGTACGGACTGGGCCAGATCGTCGGCCCGCCGTTGGTGGCCATGCTCATCCGCCGGAGTGCCACGGCCGGCCAGGGCTTCACCCTTTCGCTCGAGATCGCCGCGGCCGCGTTGCTGGCCGGCGCCGCGCTGTATGTGTGGATGGTGCGGCGGCATCCGCTGCACTGAACCGCCGCGGGTCCGCGGGCCTTCAGGCGCCCGGCTGCAGGATGGTGCGGGCCACGTCGCCCAGCATGTGCCGCAGCCAGCGTTGGGCCGGCTCCTGGTGGCTGCGTTCGTGCCATAGCTGGTAGAACGACATGCGCGGGTAGTCGATGGGGCACGGCACGACGGCCAGCGGCAGCATCGCGGCATAGTGGTTCGCGAAATGCCGGCTGATGGTGAAGATCAGGTCCGTACCCGGCAGCATGTGTGGCGCCATGCTGAAGAACGGCACCATGATGCGGGCGTTGCGCGCCAGTCGCAGGCTGGCCAGGTGCTGGTCGATCACGCCGCGGTGCGTCGACGAGAACGGCAGCGGCACCACATGCGGCGCCGCCAGGTACTGCGCCTGGGTCATGCCGCCGCGGGCCAGCGCGTGTTCGTTCCACAGCAGGCAGACGATGTCGTCCTGCAGCAGCGGCGACATGTGCAGATGGTCGGGTGGCTGGGGCCAGTTGCCGATCACCACGTCCATTTCGCCGCGGGCCATGGCTTCGCCAAAGTCGTATTCGGGGCCGAGCGGGTACACCGTCAGCCGCGCCATGGGGGCCTCGTGCCGCAGCCGCCGGGCCACGCCGGCCATGAACACGGTCGACAGGTAGTCGGGGCAGCCCACGCTGAACACCTGCTGGGTGGTGGCCGGCGCAAAGGCTTCACCGCCGACCAGCATGCGGTCGATCTCCTCCAGCACGATGCGCAATGATTTTTCGAGCGCCAGCCCGCGCGCGGTGGGCACCATGGTGTTGCCGCTGCGCACCAGCAACTCGTCGCCGAAGATCAGCCGCAGCCGGCGCAGCGAGGCGCTCACGGCCGGCTGCGACTGGTTGAGCCGCACCGAGGCTCGGGTCACGCTGCGCTCGGCCAGCAGGGTCTTCAGCACACGCATCAGCTGCGCGTCGAGCTGGTCGGTGGCGGGGTGCGGGTGGTTCACGCCGGACGGCCCGGCAGTTCAGGAGTGGCGTCGCGGCGGGTCATGGGCTTTGTGGTTTGCCGTGGGTCATATGGCCTGGGTCATATGGCATGGGTTATGCAAGATATTAACGGCAGCGTCTTTGCAAGATGCGCGCCCGCGCCGATCATCCGCGGCAACTTAGGAGTGCCCCATGAACGCTGTGTATCCTGCCTCGCCCCTGCCATCCGGCCCGCTGCCCGACAGTTTGTCGGACCGCGACGTGACCTTCAAGCGCATCGTCTGGCGCCTGATTCCCTTCCTCACGCTGATCTGGTTCCTGGCCTGGCTCGACCGTGTCAACGTCGGCTTTGCCAAGATCACCATGATGAGCGACCTGGCCTGGTCGGACGCGATCTACGGTGCCGGCGCGGGCATCTTCTTCTTCGGCTATTTCTTCTTCGAGGTACCGAGCAACATCCTGCTGCAGAAGATCGGCGCCAAGAAGACCATCATGCGCATCACCATCGGTTGGGGCATCGTCTGCGTGGCCATGGCCTGGGTGAAGACGCCGACGCAGTTCTACGTGCTGCGCTTCCTGATGGGCGCGTTCGAGGCCGGCCTGCAACCCGGCGTCATCCTGTACCTGACCTACTGGCTGCCAGCGCACCGGCGCGGCAAGGCGCTGGCCTTCTTCGTATCCGCCTCGGCCTTGTCGCTGATGCTCGGCAGCCCGATCGCCGCCTATGTGATGGCCGCGCTCAACGGCGTGGGCGGTTACCAGGGTTGGCAATGGCTGTTCATCGCCGAAGGCATTCCCTCCATCGTCGCCGGGCTGGTGGCCTGGTTCCTGTTGAGCGACTCGCCGGCCAAGGCCAGCTGGCTCAGCGCCCGCGAAAAAGCGCACGTCGAAGGTGAGCTCGCCGTCGAGGCGCGGGCCATGGGCGACCGCGAACACAGCTTCATGGCTTCACTGCGCAACCCGCGGGTGTGGGTGCTGATCATGGTGTTCTTCTGCATCGTGGCCGGCAACGCGACGCTGGTGTACTACGGCCCAAGCGTGGTGCGCGAAGCCGGCGTGACCGACCTCAAGACCCTGGGCTGGGTGATGGCCGGCATCTACGGCTGCGGCTGGCTCGGCATGATCGGCAACGGCTTTCTGTCGGACCGCTTCAAGGAGGTGCGCTGGTGCACGGCGCTGGCCGCGGCACTCGGCGCGGTGGGCTTGTTGATGACCGTGTATTTCCTTGGGCAGAAGAACCTGGCCGGTGTGATGTTCTCGCTGGCCTTGTCGTCGGCCGGCACCATGGGCGCGATTCCCATCTACTGGCAGATCCCGAGCCGCTACCTGTCGGCCACGGCACTGGTGGTCGGCCTGGCGGTGATCAACTCGGTGGCCAATCTGGCGGGGTATTTTTCGCCGCAACTGCTGGGTTACCTGAAGACCACCACCGGCCAATACGGCCAGGGCCTGACGATGATCGCCGCGGTCGAGTGCATCGCACCGGTGCTGATCCTGCTGTTCGTCTCGCGCGAGAAGGGCCGCAACCCCGTACCGCCGGCCCACTAGTCGAACGCTGCGCCCGGATGGCGGTGCCTCGTCTTCATGTCCTACAGCCGGGTTGGGCAGCTGGCCTTACAACAAGAAAGCAGCCATTTCCCTTGCTGTTTTTTCAATGACCGCACCTGCCCCCCACTTCTCGTTCAAAGTCCTCACGGTCAACATCCACAAGGGCTTTACCTTCTTCAACCGCAAGTTCATCCTGCATGAGTTGCGCGATGCGGTGCGCGCGGTCGGGGCCGATGTGGTGTTCCTGCAGGAGGTGATGGGCACGCATGAAAAACACGTGCAGCGTGTGCCCAATTACCCCGACACGCCGCACTACGAATTCCTGGCCGACAGCATCTGGCAGCAACATGCCTATGGCCGCAATGCCGTGTACCCGAACGGGCACCACGGCAATGCCGTCCTGTCGAAGTTTCCCATCGTGCATTATGAAAACCGCGACGTGTCCATCGCCGGCCCGGAGCGGCGTGGCCTGCTGCACTGCGTGCTGCGCGTGCCGGGCCAGCCACATGACATCCACGCGTTCTGCGTGCACCTGGGCCTGCGCGAATCGCACCGCCGTCAACAGTTGCACTTGCTGAGCCACATGATCAAGGGCGAGTGCGACCCCGCCGCACCGGTGGTGGTGGCCGGCGACTTCAACGACTGGGGCCGCCACGCGCACCGTATCCTGGAGCGCGAGGCCGGGCTGAAAGAAGTCTTCGTGCAGGCCAACGGCCATGCGGCACGCACCTTCCCCGCCAAGATGCCGATGCTGCAGCTGGACCGCATCTACGTGCGCAACTGCAAGGTGCATGCGCCGGTGGTGCTGCCCAGGAAGCCGTGGTCGCACCTCTCCGACCATGCGCCGCTGGCGGCGATGATCGAGATTTAAGGGCGGCGCCAAGCCCCGCTTCCCTTTCGCGTGATGCGTGATGCGTGGCGCGTCAGGCCGGGCTGCACACTACCAGCCACCCCTTGCCATCGGCCGAGACGGCGAACCGCACCGGCATGAAGCGTTCGATCACCTCGAAGTTGGTTTTTGCATGGGGCGTCAGTTCCGTGCAGGTGTACGAGGCCGCGCGTTGCCGCTTCCACACGGCAAGCGACAAGGGCAACGCCCACTGGTCGGCCAGGTGCGGCCCCAGTGCCGCGTCGTGCACCTGGTAACGGCGTACGTCGCGCACGAGGTCCTGGGCGACCTTTTCCGCACTGATGCCCTTCTCACCAAACTGCGTGACCACCTCGGTGATGTTTTCATAGGCCAGCGTCGCGATCAGCGCGTTGCCCGGGCCCTCGTTCTGCTGCACAAAGACGGCGCGCAACGCGTCGCCCGTCCAACCCATTGCGGCGCCCACCCGTTCCAGCTCGCGCGCGGCGACGGTCCGCGGCAAGGCCGGCGCAAAACACTCGGCATAGGCCTCGCGCTGCTCTCCGCGCGTGGTCAGGTCGAAGGGCTGCAGCTTGTCTGCCGCCGGCCAGATGTCGGCCTCGATCTCGCCACCACCGGCCGGATAGAAACCCAGGCGTCGCAACGTCAGACCCACGTCCGCACCGAGCTTGCGCATCAACGGCGCATAGCTGCGCGCGAGGAAGTGAAACGGCGGTGCCATTGGATTGTGGGTACCACCGCCGAGCGCCAGACGGCTAGGCGCGTTGGCCATCAGCAGCGCGGGCCAGACGGTCTGCAGCACCAGCGTGCAACTGCCTGCGGTGCCCACATTGAAGTTGTAGTCGCCGGCCCGCACGGCCCCCGGCCGGAAGGCCAGCGACTGCGAGTTCATCTCGGCACCTTGCACCTCGGCAGCGGAGATCTGGGTGGCGGCATTCACGCAAGTCAGGTGCTGGCGCATGAGGCCAGGCTTGGCCCGTCCTGCGCGAATGCGGGTCAGCTTGAATGGCTGGCCTGTGCACATGGAAAGGGCCAGCGACGTGCGCAGTATTTGTCCGCCGCCTTCGCCGACGGAACCATCGATTTCAATCATCGTCTTCTTCTTGTTGTCGTTTTCAGTTGTTGTTCTATAGCGGGGCGTCGAGGTGCAGCACGCCTCATCCCCACAGTTCTTCTCACCTGGGTGAGGCCTGTCGCCTCACCCTTTCACGCACACCACCTGCTTCAAGGTGTGCACCACTTCGACCAGATCTTTTTGCGCCGCCATGACCGCGTCGATGTCCTTGTAGGCCATCGGTATCTCGTCGATCACGTCGGCATCCTTGCGGCATTCGACGCCGGCCGTGGCCTTGATCTGGTCGTCCACGGTGAACATCTTCTTGGCCTTGGTGCGGCTCATCACCCGCCCTGCACCATGGCTGCAGCTGTCGAAGCTTTCCGGGTTACCCAGGCCACGCACAATATAGCTGCGCGCACCCATGCTGCCCGGGATGATGCCCAGTTCACCACGCCGGGCACTGACGGCGCCCTTGCGGGTCACGAACACGTCTTCACCAAAGTGGCGCTCCTGCTGCACGTAGTTGTGGTGGCAGTTCACCGCCTCGACGTGAGTTTCAAAAGGCTTGGTGATGACCTTGCGCACGATCGCGATCAGGTTGGCCATCATCACTTCACGGTTGCGCATGGCGAATTTCTGCGCCCAGGAAACACCACGCACGTAGTCGCCAAAATACTGCGCACCCTCTTCGAAATAGGCGAGATCCTTGTCTGGCAGGTTGCGTTGGTTGCGCTCTGCATCCTTCTTGGCCAGCTCGATGAAATGGGTCCCGATGGCATTGCCCACGCCGCGCGATCCCGAGTGCAGCATGAACCACACGAAGCCCACCTCGTCGAGGCAAACTTCGATGAAGTGGTTGCCGGTACCCAGGGTTCCCAGATGTTTGCGGTTGTTCGTATTCTTCAAGCGCGGGTGCAGTTCACACAGCGCGTCGAATTCATCCGCCAGCGTGGCCCAGATCTGGTCCACGGCGACGGGCGGGTTCTCCCAGCTGCCGGTATCGCGGCCACGGTTGCGTGGCACCGAACCATGCGGCACGGCTTTTTCGATGGCCGAGCGAAGCGGCCCCAGATTGTCTGGCAGGTCTTCGGCCCGCAGTGTGGTCTTGGCGGCCATCATGCCGCAGCCGATGTCCACACCCACCGCAGCCGGGATGATGGCCTTGACCGTCGGAATCACCGAGCCGATGGTCGCGCCAATGCCCAGATGCACGTCCGGCATCACCGCGATGTGCTTGAACACGATGGGCAAGCGCGCTGCGTTGGCCAATTGCTGGCGGGCTTCGGCCTCTACGGGCACACCCTTGGTCCACATTTTTACCGGCACACCGCCGGGGACTTCTTCAATGTTGTAGTTCAGTTCTGACATGTTGTTCTTCTCCATCAAGACACGCGGCTGGCCACTTTCTTCGATCCAACTTCTTCAACGCTGAACACGCTCGTGTTGCAGGCGCCAGCCGCTTGCGAATGTGCGGAAGCTGGGGTTTGAACATGATCCATGTGTCTCTGCTTGGGGCACCCGGATCTCCTGTTCGTCTCCTATGCTTTGCAAAGGGTGTGCCAATGGCCCGGCAGCGCGGTCATATGTTTTCAAGCTATTGATTCGAATGGAGAATCTGGAATTGGAATGGCGCCATTTTTTTGAGCTTTCAGCCTATGCCGGTGAATTACTAGAATGTCAGCTAGTCAATTAGCTTTCCAGATATGGCAAAAAAGAACGTCGTCATCGGTTTCATGGGAACCCAGTTGGATGCTGGCCAAGGCGCGGGTCGCTGGGAGAAATGGCGGCCGACGATTTCTCTGGTGCAGCATGAGGACACGCTGATCGACCGGCTCGAGCTGTTCTACACGTCGCGGTTTGAAGCGCTCGCGCAGACCCTGCTGCGCGACGTGGCGAACGTGTCTCCCGACACCGTGGTGAACCTGGTCGCCATGGACGTCGCCGATCCTTGGGACTTTGGCGAGATGTATGCGGCGCTTTATGACTGGGCGCGCGGCTACCGCTTCGACCCTGTGCATGAGCAGTATTGGGCGCACATCACGACCGGCACCCACGTCGCACAGATCTGCATGTTCCT
>JAQGMQ010000777.1 GCA_028292305.1 Rhodoferax sp. | reverse complement strand
TCGATCTGCTGGCCGACCGCATGGATCTGCCTGTTGCGCAGGAGGGTGATCTGGTCGTGGTGTTCAAGTCGGGTGCGTATGGAGCCAGCGCCAGCCCGCATGGCTTTCTTGGCCATCCGCCGTGCGTCGAGGTGCTGGTCTAATTTTTTCCTTGCCGCGCGGCATCACCGGCATTGGCGTGCGTCCGGTCCGGGTCGCCATGGCCTGTGTCGCACTGCTGTGTTTTGCCGCAGGCGGCCTGGCTGCGGCGAACCATCCGGCGGCGCCCTTGCTGGCGCTTGCTGCCTTCTACACACTCAGTCTTCTGGCGGCATGGCGGCCGGGTCTGTGGCTGTTTGCCGTGCCCGCGGGCTTGCCATTCCTGAACTTTGCACCGTGGACCGGCTGGCTCATGGTCGACGAATTCGACCTCTTGCTGATGGCAGTGCTGGCCGGCGCCTATGGGCGGATGGCGATGGCGCCCGCGCCGCGTGAGGCAGCGGCGGCGCGGCTTGACATCGGCAGCTGGCTGCCTGCGGCGGTGCTGCTCGCTGGCGCCGTGGCGCTCTGTCGCGGCTTTTCCGCCGCTGACGCGCAGGCCATCTCCTGGTACCAAGCCTACAACCAGCCGTTGAATAGCCCGCGCGTCTTCAAGAGCCTGCTCTGGGCCGGTCTGTGCGTACCCTTGCTACGCGACACCTTGCGCCATGCGCCCCACGCAACCACGCCGCGCATCGCGGGCGGCATGGCTGCGGGACTGGCGTGTGTCGTGTTGGCGGTTTTGTGGGAGCGGCTGGCGTTCCCCGGGCTCCTCGATTTCACCAGCCGCTACCGAATCACCGCGCTGTTCTGGGAGATGCACGTGGGCGGCGCGGCCATCGACGCCTACTTGGCGCTGGCCCTGCCTTTCGTGGTCTGGGCCCTGCGTTCGGCGCGCGGCCCCTGGGGCTGGCTGGCGGCGGCTTTGCTGGCCGTGTTGGCCACCTACGCCTGCCTGACCACGTTTTCGCGGGGTGTCTACCTGGCCGTCGGCGCCCCGCTCGTGCTGTTGGGCGGGCTGCTGTGGATGCAGGCGCGCGGGCTCGATGCCCGGCAGGTGTCGTACCGGTTCTGGGCGCGTTTGCGGCCGCGGACGCGGCGCGCGCAAGCTGGCTGGTTGTTGTCGGCCGCGTTGCTGCTCGAGGTGATCGGCGTGCTGCATGGCGGCAGCTACATGGCCGACCGCATCGCCGCCACCGACCGCGACTTCGGCTCGCGCCTGGCCCACTGGCAGCGCGGCCTTAGCCTGTTGGAAGCACCTGGAGAATGGCTGCTGGGCCGCGGCCTGGGCCGTCTGCCAGCGCTTTACGCCGAGACGTTCCTGGAAGGCGAATTGCCCGGCGAGGTAAACCTCAGGCAAGACAGCACCGCGGGCGGCCAGGAGCACCGCTACGTCACCGTGCGTGGCCCGCGCAGCGACGCCGATCTGAGCGGCCTGTTTGCGCTCACCCAGCGCGTGTCCATTGCGCCGGGAGAACGCTTTCGCGCGCACCTGCATGTGCGTCTGGCAAAGCCGGCAGACGTCTACGTCCAGGTTTGCGAACGGCATTTGCTCTACAACGGTGGCTGCCAGACTGCGTACGCGCGCCTTGTGCCGGGCGACGGCAGGTGGCAGGACGTGGCGTTGTTCATGCGAGGCCGACCGTTGCGCGGCGGGCCGTGGTATGCGCCCCGTCCCGTGGTGTTTGCCGTGTCGGTGCTCGACCCTGCTGCGTCGGTCGACATCGACCGCGTCAGCCTGCTCGCACAGGGCGACGAGAACCGGCTGCAGAACGCCGACTTTGCCGAGGGTCTGGCGCATTGGTTTCCGTCCGCGCAAAGTTATTTTCTGCCCTGGCATATCGACAATCTGTATCTCGAGCTTTTGATCGAACGCGGCTGGCTGGGGCTGGCGTTGACGCTGACGCTGATCGCGTGCGCGCTCTGGCGGCTGGTGCTCGGCGTTGCCCGCGGCCACACCCTCGCGCCCTACATCGCTGCGTCGTTGAGTGGCGTGATGGTGGTCGGGCTCGTGAGCAGCGTGATGGACGTGCCGCGCGTCGCCTTCCTGTTTTTCTGGCTCGCGTTTTTCGCGCTGCAACTGCGCGAACCACGATTCGAGGCCCGGCCAGACTTGAAACGCGGCATGGCGCGCGATGCCGCCCGCGCGCCATCACCGCCCTGACCGCGGCAGGGCCGCCTGCTCGCATTCCCTACTAGACATGGGCAATGTGAAACAATGTGAGGGATTTTTTCACTCCCTTCCCTCATTCCCTTTCTGATTGACCATGAGCGCATTCAACGAAGAAACTGTACTGAGCGTGCACCACTGGACCGACCGGCTGTTCACATTCACCACCACCCGCGACCCTTCGTTGCGTTTCAGCAATGGGCACTTCACCATGATCGGGTTGAAGGGCGAGAACGGCAAACCGCTGCTGCGTGCCTACAGCATCGCCAGCGCCAACTACGAAGAGCATCTCGAATTCCTCAGCATCAAGGTGCCCGAGGGCCCGCTGA
>JAQGMQ010000771.1 GCA_028292305.1 Rhodoferax sp. | reverse complement strand
TCCTCCCTAACTTGTCAGGCGGCAGTCAGTTGAGCGTCAGCAGGTGTTGGTTTCACGTCAGGAACAGGTCATCCGGCGTAGACATACTTGAATACAGGCGCCGCCGATGGGGGGCGCCGTCATTCATATAAGGAGACACCAGCATGTCAACAGCTGTCGCCAACCGCCCGATGTCGCCCGAAGAGAAGAAAGTCATCTTCGCTTCGTCGCTCGGAACCGTGTTCGAGTGGTACGACTTTTACCTTTACGGCACCCTGGCCGTGATCATCGGTAACCAGTTTTTCTCGGCGCTCGATCCCGCATCGCGCACCATCTTCTCGCTGCTGGCGTTTGCGGCGGGCTTCATCGTGCGGCCTTTCGGCGCGCTGGTGTTCGGCCGACTCGGCGACATGATCGGCCGCAAGTACACCTTTCTGGTGACGATCCTGATCATGGGCCTGTCGACGTTCATCGTCGGACTGTTGCCCAACTACGGCTCCATCGGCGTCGCCGCGCCGATCATCCTGATCGCGTTGCGCATGCTGCAGGGCTTGGCCCTCGGCGGCGAGTACGGCGGTGCTGCCACCTATGTGGCTGAACACGCGCCGCGCAACAAACGCGGCGCCTACACGTCGTGGATTCAGACCACGGCCACGCTGGGCCTGTTCCTGTCGCTGATCGTCATCCTGGGGGTGCGTACCGCGGTGGGCGAGGCTGCTTTTGCCGATTGGGGCTGGCGCATTCCGTTCCTGGTGTCGATCCTGTTGCTGGGCGTGTCGGTGTACATCCGCCTGAGCATGAACGAGTCGCCCGCCTTCACCAAGATGAAGGCCGAGGGCAAGACCTCCAAGTCGCCGCTGTCCGAATCCTTTGGTCAATGGAAGAACCTGAAGATCGTGATTCTGGCGCTGGTCGGTTTGACCGCCGGCCAGGCCGTGGTCTGGTACACGGGCCAGTTCTACTCGTTGTTCTTCCTGACGGGCGCCTTGAAGGTGGACGCCCCAACGGCCAACGTGCTGGTGGCCTGCTCGCTGATCATCGCCACGCCGTTCTTTGTGATCTTCGGAACCTTGTCCGACAAGATCGGCCGCAAGCCCATCATCATGGCCGGCTGCCTGCTGGCCATCCTGACCTACTTCCCGGTTTTCAGCGCCCTGACCAAGGCCGCCAATCCCGACCTGGCCGCGGCGCAGGAAAAGAACAAGGTCGTGGTGACCGCCGATCCGAAGGAATGCTCGTTCCAGTTCAACCCGACCGGCACGTCCAAGTTCACGAGTTCGTGCGACATCGCCAAGCAGGTGTTGTCGGCCAGCTCCGTGAGTTATGAGAATGTCGCAGGCCCGGCTGGCGCACCGGCGACGATCAAGATCGGCGAAACCGTCATCACCAGCTATGCCGCCAACGGTCTGAGCGCCGATGACCTGAAGAAGAAGGACGGCGAGTTCAAGAAAGCCGTGTCGGACGATCTGAAGGCAGCCGGCTACCCGGCCAAGGCCGACCCCGCGAAGATGGACAAGGTCATGATCGTGATCATCCTGACCTACCTGGTGTTGCTGGTGACCATGGTCTACGGGCCGATCGCCGCGATGTTGGTCGAGATGTTCCCGACGCGGATCCGCTACACCTCGATGTCCCTGCCGTACCACATCGGGAACGGCTGGTTCGGGGGGTTGTTGCCCGCCACGGCGCTGGCCATCGTGGCCCAGACCGGCAACATGTACAACGGGCTTTGGTATCCGATCGTGATTGCGGCGGTGACCCTGGTGGTGGGCACGCTGTTCATCAAGGAAACCAAGGACGTGGACATCTACGCCAACGACTGAACGAAGGGGCGAATGAACCTGCTGCGCGACCCGATCTCGCGCCTGTGGTCCTCACCTTACGCACCGCGTGGTTGCGCGGTGCCGCGCTCCGGTACGGCTCCGGTCCTCGGCACGACCTCGGGCCGGTCGCCACGGTTCCTTCGCACCTTCTAGGCCGTTCTCGCGCTTTTTCGCCTGCGGCATCGGGGATGCCGGGGTACATCGGCCCTCTATTGAGGGCCTTTTCATTGGATGTGGCTATGTGGAAAATTGTGGTTGGGTTTTTGGCGTTTGCGGCGGTCGCGCTGTTTGTGTTGTCAAAGGGTGGTGACATCGACATGAGCGGGGAAAAACATGGCATTGAGACCTCGCCGGCGGCGGCGCCTGCTTCGGGCGCGTCTGCCGTCAAATAGGGCATGAAAAAAGCGCCGGGCTTGGGCCCGGCGCTTTTAATCAGCCTTTGGCTGCGTTGGCCGGTACGGGCACCAGCACCGGGCGCTGTTGTGCCTGGTTGGCGACCGCGGAGATGTTGCGTGCATTGAGGGCCGGCACGACGCTTTCGATGCTGCCATCGGGATTGTGGTGCACGGTGACGACAGCACAGTTCTGCCATTGCGCAAGCAAGCTGGCAGGGTGTTTGGCCCAGTCGCCCATCTCGTCGGTTGACGGCGCGGAGATGGTCTTGCGGCGGTCGATGCCGCGGAAGCGGATGTCGTTGTAAAGCGCCCAGAGCATGAGCCCACCGCCCATCGAGCCGATCACGATGGCGTAGACCACCAGCACGTTCAGGAAGCGTGCATAGCCGTTCAGTTCGACCATCTCCAGGTGGAACTGGTAACCGAAGAAGAACCAGCCGATCAGCGTGATCAGCGGCATCCACAGGAACACCCAGATCACCCAGAACACCGCGGTCAGAGCGCCGAAGACGGCCTTCTGCTGCCAGTCCTGCAGGTCTGGCCGTTCAATGATGAGAGGGCGTTTCATGGCTGGATTCCTCGGTCAGGGCTGACCCAGATAGCCCGTTTGCGGCCTCGGAAAATCACCTTGGGTATGGCGACGAGAGTGGTGAAAACGCTGAGCATCCAGTACGCAAGCGGGTACCAGATCATCCAGTAGTAGTAGCGGCTCAGGCCCTTTTCGTATTTCGCGTCCAGGAACATGCTGACCGCAAACTGGATCAGGCAGGTGGTGCCGATCACCATGCCGTTCCAGCCGGGAATCAGCGTGTCCACATACAGCGCGGGTGGCAACTGGATGAACTTGCCCAGCGCCCAGAGGAAGATGATGGCGGCCATGGTGTAGGCCCAGACCACGCTGGTGAAATACTCAAGGTACACCGGCAACATGCGGCGGTGGCGCCACTTGCCGAACAGGCCGTTCTGGCTGAAGAGCACCTGCGTGCCACCCATCGCCCAGCGCAACCGCTGGGTCCACAGGCCGCGCAGTGTTTCCGGCATCAGAATCCAGCACAGGGCGCTGGGCTCGAAGCGCACGTCCCAGTGGCGCATCTGCAGGCGCCAGCTGATGTCGATGTCTTCGGTCAGCGCGTCGGGGTTCCAGTAACCCGCGTCGTGCAGCGCAGCGCGGCGGAAACACACCATCACACCCGACACCGTGAACACCTTGCCGTAAGTGCGCTGGGCGCGTTTGATCAGTCCGATGATCGACGAGAACTCGCCCACCTGGATTCGGCCCAGCAGCGTGGAGCGGGTGCGGATGCGCGGGTTGCCGGTGACGGCGCCGACGCGGGGGCTGTCCACGAGGTGGCGCATCATCCACTTCAGGCAGTTCCGGTCGACGATGGAGTCGCCGTCGATGCACAGGAAGAAGTCGTGTTTGGCCATCATGGCCGCGGTGTTCAGGCCCACCGCCTTGCCCTGGTTGGCGGCAAGGTGGATGACGCGGATGCGGGCGTCGCTCTTGGCGAAGCGGTCCAGCATCTGCGGCGTGGTGTCGGTGCTGCCATCGTCGATCAGCAGGATCTCGAAGTCGGGATAGTCCAGTGCCTTGAGCGATTCAACCGTGTCTTCGATCGAAGCGGCTTCGTTGTGGCAGGGCACCAGGATGCTGACCGGCGGATATTCCTTAAGCTCAGGTGGCTGGTCGACCGGCGGATCGGCGCGTTCGTAGTGGAAGTAGTAATACAGCCCGCCGCACATCCACAGGTAGGACATGAACAGCGGATAGTAAAAAGTGAAGTCGAAGATCGCTCCGATGACGGAGCCGGTGAAGAGATTTTCCAATTCGATTTTCCCGTTGGGGCCTCGTTGTGATTGGGTTCGGCGCGGGCTGGCTCAGAAGCGCCAGTTGACGTTCAGGTACACGTAGCTCTTGGTCTCGTATTTCCCGTCGTAGGGGAAACGACGGGCGCCAACACCGTACCGTGTCGATCGGTCGGGGCCGAACTGCCACTCGTGTTCGTAGCGCACTTCTTCGAACGCATTCCAGCCGTAGGTCTGCACGCCCCAGGTGTCGTCCTGGCGCACATTGCTTTGCTGGCGGTAGGTGCCGAGCGTCAGCGCCAGGCGATGATTGAAGGTGCGGTCGTAGCGCCGCCACACCTGCCAGTCACCAGCCAGCGTGGCCGAGAAAGCCGCGTCACGCTTCGGGTTGAAGTAGATGGCGTCCTGTGCCGAGTTGGCGCTGGTGTAGGCCGCGGTCTGCAAGTCGAGCGTTTTGCCGTAGCCGCTGTAGAGCCGCTCGAACCACACGGCCGACAGGGCCTTGCGCTGGTTGCCGTCGTTGAAGTCGTAGTAGGACAAGTCTGCCGCTACCCGGCGCGACTCATTCCAGCGGTAGGCGCCGCCGACCACTGTCTTGGTCGCGTGCAGGTAGGTGGGCGCCCAGCTTTCGGAATCCGGCAGGCGGCCCTTCAACGGAAAGTCGTTGGTCTCGCTTTCGTGGCGCGCGCGCAGCGACACCTGGTCGTTGACCTGCCAGCCGGCGCCCGCGGCCCAGACGTTGTCCTTGCCGTTGCGCAAGTCGCTGCCCACTTCAAAGGTGGCCTGCAGGTCGCGGCGCGTCCATTCCACGCCGACACCGGCACGTTCGTGGCTGGCCGATTGGCCGTTGAAAGTAGCCTTTGCCAAATGGTGGTTGCCGAAGATGCGGATGCCGTCGTCGGTCTGGCCGCTGTAGAGGGTGCTTTCCCAGACCAGATCGTTGTTGCCGGCCACCGTGCCCTGGCCGAAGCCCTGGGTCGCGGTGCTGGTGAGGAACGGGCGCTCGCGGCGTTTCCAGGCGGCGACGATGCGCTGCACCGCCGGGTGCTCCGGTGCATCGGTCTGCAGCACCGCGATCAGGCGGCCGGCTTCGACGATGTCGCCCTGGGCCCAGGTCGCATCGGCCAAGCCGACACGGGCCGCGATGTTGTCGGGTGCGACCGACAACACATCGGCGTAACGTGCGGCGGCGGCGCGGGGCATGCCGCGTTGGGCCAGCAGGTCGGCCTGGGCCAGCCAGATGCCGGCGTCGTTCGGGAAGTCCTTGGCAAGGCCTTTTACCGCTGCGTCGGCGTCCTCGATGCGGTCGGCGAAGCGCAGCAGGGTGGCATTGGTGCGGCGGATGCCGGCGGACTGGTCGGTTTGCGTCAGCATGTCGCCGACGACGTGTTCGGCCGCGGGGAAATTCTCGGTTTCCACGTGGGCGTACATCAGGGCGGTCTGGGTGCCGATGCTGGCCGGGTCGCTGGTGAGCGCACGCTGGTACAGGGCGCGGGCCTGCTCGGGCTGGCGCAATTGCATCGACGCGTCGGCGGCGGCGCTGATCACGTACGGCGGAACGCTTTCACCTTCGGCTTCGAGTGCGTTGAATTCGCGCAGCGCATTTTCGGCGTCGCGGCGGTCTCGCAAGGCGACCACGCGGTCGAAACGCAGGCGGCGCAGCACGTCGGTCTGCCCCATGGCGCCGGCTTCGGCGATCAGTGCCGTGTTGTCGGCGATGGCGGCATCGATCAGGCGGTAACGCGCGGGAGTGAAGTCGATGTCGAGCAAGGTTTCGGCGGTGCGGATGTCCTGTCCATTGCGCTCCTGCCTTGCGGCCAGGGCGCGCCGTGCGTCGTTCGTTTCGTCTTCCTTGGCCGCGACGGTGGGGGCTGTGGCCGGCGTCTTGGTTTCCGTGAAAGTTGCCGGCGCAGCCTGTGCGGGCAGCGGAATGCCCAAGGCGCTCAGACGTTGCTGAAAGGGCTGCGCGCGCACGGGCTCGTTACGGGCCGTCAGCGCGGTGTTTGCGGCTTTCATAATCGCGGGGTTGTTGGAGCCGAAACGCAGGGCTCTCGCCAATTGCGCATCGGCCTGTGTCGGTTTTTGTTCAGCCAGCAGGGCGAGGGCAAAGCCGAGCGCAGCGTCGGCGTCGCGTGGACGGCGTTGCGCCAGCACACGGTAGGCGGCCTCGGCGCGGGCGGTCTGATGGTCTTCAAGTGTTGACTTGGCGATGGCCTGCAACACATAGGTGGGTACCTGGCCGGTGATGGGCATGCCTTGGCTGACTTGTGCAGCTTCGGCGTGCCGGTTGGCCCAGCTGAGCACGGCGATCAGGTCATAACGGTAGGCGTTTTGCGCCGGGTTGTCTTTCACCAGCTTTTCCAGCACCGGCAGGGCAGCGTCGAACTGGCCGGCGCGTGCATTGGCCACGGCCTGCGCATAAGCCGACGGCGCGGCGTGCGCCGGCATGGCTTGCGCCATGAATGCCACGCTCAATGCCAAAAAAATCTTTGTGTGATTCTTCACCATGATTCCTGCTGGGCGTGCGCTGGCACGCGTTGATGGGTCAAAAGGAAAGCACAGATCGCAACCGGCAGTTTAAATGCTTTAATTTGTGACATATGTATTTAAAACTGCTTGTTGCAAATTCTGAAATCAAACCGCTTGCGTGTCCAGTGCGCGTGCGGCTTTGCGACGGCTTACAAAAGCGCCGGCCAGGCCCAGTGCGGTCAGCGCCAGCGTGGCGGGTTCAGGCACATGGTTGGGATCATTGGAGAACAGGTCATTTGTGCCGATATCGCTCCAGACGCCGTTGGGCCCACTCCAGCCCAGATCGATCACGCCGGCTTCCAGGCGGTTGAAATAGCTCAGGTTGATGCCGTAGTAACCGACGTCGAGCATCAGGTTGTTGGTCAGGCCGTTGGCATCGGCCAGCGAGTAGTAGTCGCGGCCGGTGATGTCGGTGATGCTGTTGTGGCCCATTTGCAGGCTGCCGTTCGCGCCTTGCAGGGAAAACGCAAAACCGTCGTCCGCGAAGATGCCGAAGTCGTAGCTGCCGGCCGTGGCGACATACACATAACCGCTGAAGACGGCGGCATAGTTTGTTTCCCCACCACCGCTGGCGGCGATGATCGGCGCCAGTGGACGCACGCCATCGGGACCCCACGGGCTGGTGCCGTAGTCGCTGTTGTAGGTGTCGTTGGCGTAGTTCACGGCCGAGACGGTTTTCACCGTGGCGGTGACGTACGGGCTGTTGGCGGCTGCCAGGGTCGCGATGTCGCTGGCGGCCCAGATGCCCGTGCCCCAGCTGAAGTTCTTGATTTCAGTGGCGGGTGCGCCGGCTTCCGACCACATCTGGTTGCTGAAACGCGCTTGGTCGTCGACCTTGTACCAGGTGCCGGCCAGGCCTTGCCCAGCGGCCGCGGGTGCGGCGCCCTGAAGCAAAGGATTGATGGTGGCTGTGGCCTGGGCCGAGGCGGCGAACAACAGGGCTGCGCCCGCGGTGCTTGCTGCGACGACAAATTTCTTGCTGAGAGACTTCTGCATAAAAACACTTTCTTAGGGTTAGTTTGTATGCAGTTATTTTGGTTAAATTGAAGAAATTACGCCCTCGACTAGTTCACGGCGCGTTTGATTTGTCCGCGCGGGACTGTGAATTACGACGCACATCCGCGCTTTGCGAACCAGTTTCCAGCCAGATAACCCCTGGCCTCGCTGAGACCGACCCCATCCCTACAATGTCCGGCTCATGCCCAAACAGCCCCAGCACACACGCGCGACAGCGCAAGGAACGATCCGAATCCGCGGTGCACGACAGCACAACCTCAAGAACATCGACCTCGACTTGCGCACCGGTGAACTCACCGTGGTGACCGGCCCGAGCGGCTCGGGCAAGTCCAGCCTGGTGTTCGACACGTTGTTTGCCGAAGGACAGCGCCGCTATGTAGAAACCTTCTCCGCCTATGCGCGGCAGTTTCTCGACCGCATGGACAAGCCGGCGGTGGACAAGGTGGAAGGTGTGCCGCCCGCAATTGCCATCGACCAGACCAACCCGGTGCGCTCGAGCCGTTCCACGGTCGGCACCATGACCGAGCTGAACGACCACCTGAAGCTGCTGTTCGCCCGTGCTGGCAACCTGTTCGACAAGGCCACGGCGCTGCCGGTGCGGCACGATTCGCCAGAAAGCATCTATGCCCAGCTGACGGCCCGCGCGGCCGCAGCGGGCGATCCGCGTCTGGTTGTCACCTTCCCGGTCGAGCTGCCGGGCAACACCACGGCAGAAGAAGTCGCGCAGTGGCTGTCGGCCAGCGGCTTCACGCGGGTGCAGGCCGAGCGCGAGGTCACGGCGGCGCCTGACGCCACCGCCACCAAGTCCGGCAAGAAGGGCGCCGCCGCCGCCGTCACGCGCAAACTGCTCGACGTGGTGGCCGACCGCTTCCGCATCGGCAACACGGAGAAGGCGCGCGTGGTCGAAGCC
>JAQGMQ010000753.1 GCA_028292305.1 Rhodoferax sp. | reverse complement strand
ACGCTGATGCCCATGACCTGCACCTTGCCCTGTGCCTGCAGCTGCGCGGCCATGACGCCGAGCTGGCCGTCGTCGCTCATGGTGTTGTAGTCGCTGTCGATGATGATCTTCGGCGCTGCCGCCGATCCACCCCCGCTGCCACCGCCACAGGCGGACACCACCACCGCCAAAAACGCCACCGCCACCCATACACGCCGCTGCATCCTCATGCCGTCTACTCCCTTTGTTGTTGCTGCCGAAGCCAGGTTCGAACGCCGCACACGGCGACGCCCAGGTCACTCTATGTGACCGCCTGAGTCGGAAGCAAGATGGGGGATGTAAAAGTCTGCACGCAGCCACAACGGGCGGGCGCGTGTACGGCGACTTGCGCCGGTCTGCCTTGGGCGCCACCGAGGTGACGGAGGGCCAATGGCGCAGGCCTGCCGCGCCACCAGAAGCTCAGTGCATGAAGCCCATGCCGCGCGACTCGCGCACTTCGGGTTTGATGCGGTGCTCGGCTTCGAGCTGTTCCAGGAATTCGTCCGCGGCCAGCGGCTCGCCGAGGATGTCGGACTGCCGCTTCACCGCCGCAAAATCGCCGGGGCACAGCTGGTCGAGCTTGGCCAGCCGCACACCCAGCTCCGCATCGAGCAGTGCTACATCGCCCGCCAGGGCTTCGGCCACGAACATGGTTTCGCGTTGTGCGCGCGTCAGGGGGTTGAACTTGATCTTGAAGGTGAAGCGCCGCAGCGCCGCCTGGTCGATGCGGTCCAGCAGGTTGGTGGTGCACACGAAGATGCCGCGGTAACGCTCCATGCCCTGCAGCATTTCGTTGACCTCGGTCACCTCGTAGGTGCGCTGCGCGCCACGCCGGTCCTGCAGGAAACTGTCGGCTTCGTCCAGCAGCAGCACGGCCTGCTCGGCTTCGGCTTCCTTGAACATGGCGGCCATGTTCTGCTCGGTCTCACCCACGAACTTGCTCATCAGGTCACTGGCCTGCTTGATGAGCAAGGGCTTCTCGAGCGACTTGGCAATGTGTTCGGCCAATGCGGTCTTGCCGGTGCCGGGTGCACCATAAAAGCACAGCGTGCCATGGCCGCGGGCCTTCAGCGCCTGCACGATGCGCGGCACTTCGAAGCGGCTTTCGACGTTCAGCATGTCGAGGTTGTAGGTGGTCACGCTCGGGCGGCCAACGGCGTCACCGTTGCGGTTGCCCAGCGCCATGTCGGCGTTGCGCAACTGGCGTTCGATCAGGCCCTCCATCGCGCCGACGTCGTTCTTGGCCAGATCGGCAAAGCGCACGGCGGTACGAATCTGCGCCGGGGTCAGGCCCTTGCGTTCGGTGAGTTTGGCTACGAAGGCATCGGACACCTGCACACCTTCGAGCGTCTTGCGCACCAGGCCTTCGCGCGCGCCGGGTGGTGGTGATTTCAGTTCAAGGTGGTAGGCGAAACGGCGACGAAACGCGGGGTCGATCTGCTCGATGCGGTTGGTTACCCAGATGGTGGGCACGCTGTTCGATTCCAGGATCTGGTTGACCCAGGCCTTGCCGCTGACCGAGCCGTTGCTGGGCGCTGCCACCTGTTCGGCGCGGGCCATCAGTTGCGCGGCTTCGGAGCTGATCGGCGGAAACACGTCTTCCACTTCGTCGAACAACAAAGCGGCCTGCACGCTGCCCTTCAGAAATACCTGGGCGATCTGCAGCGAACGGTAGCGGTCGCGGCCACTCAGCGAATTGCCGTCGCGGTCGGCGTATTCGACTTCAAACAGATCCAGCCCCGCCGCTTGCGCCACCACGCGCGCCAGCTCGGTCTTGCCGGTGCCGGGCGGGCCGTACATCAGCACGTTGACGCCGGGCTCCTTGCGGGCAACGGCATTGCGCAGCAGGGCGAGCAGCACTTGCGCGTCTTCGTCGACGAAGGAGAAGTCGCGCAGCGTCAGCGTGCTTTTGACGGCGGGCCGCGTGAACACGGCCATCAGTTCGTTCTGGTCGCGGTATTCGCGCATCAGCACCGGCGGCAGCTTTTCGCTAACCTTCATCAGATCGGCCAGGTCGGTGATGTTGTGCTCGGAGATCAGGTTCTCCACCAGCCCGATCCGCTCCAGCCGCGACCCGGCGCGCAGGGCCTCGCCGACTTCGGTGGCGTTCACGCCGGCGATCTCCGCGATCGCCGCATAGGCCTCGGGCGCGTTGTTGACCTTCACCTCGACCAGGATGGTGCGCAGGTCGCGCTGGTAACGGGCCAGCGTGCCGTACAGCAGCAGCGCACGCTCGGCCTTGTTCAACTGCAGCAAGCCCGACAGCGCATCGATGTTCTTCTCGACCAGGGTGGATTGCTTCTTCAGGATCTGCGTGAGCCACTCACCCGTGACGGCCAGCGCGGCCAGCAGATCCTTCGGTTGGTCCTTCGCATATTCGTCCAGGTAGAAGAACAGCGTGCCTTCTTCGTAAGGGCCGCGCCATACGCCGTGGCGCTCCAGAAATTCGGCGGTGTCGAGCGACGTGTGGCCACGCCAGAATTCGTTGTCGCGACAGCGGCGGGTGAGAAATTCGCGCAGGCGCAGCAGCACGGGTTGCGGCCAGACAAGGTGGCGCCCCGCCATGGCCAGCAGGCTGTTGAGGTCGCGCCGCACATTGAACTTGGCGCCTTGGCGGGCTACCAGCGTGAGCACGAAATGCGAGCACATCAAATCCAGCACCGGGGCTTCTTGCAAGCCTGGTGATGGAATGAAGTGGGCATTGGCCACGGTGGCGAGCGCGCGTTTCATAATGGAAAAAGCTCCGGCAACGAGATACGTTGATCCGCAC
>JAQGMQ010000728.1 GCA_028292305.1 Rhodoferax sp. | reverse complement strand
AGTGAAGAACGCCGTCGAGAACACGCAAAAGGAAATCGCCACGCGTTTCGACTTCAAGGGCACGGCCGCCGCCGTCGACCTGAAGGACAAGGAAATCACCGCCATCGGCGACGCCGAATTCCAGCTGAGCCAGATCGAGGACGTGCTGCACAACAAGCTCACCAAGCGCAGCGTCGACGTGAAGTTCCTCGACAAGGGCGACGTGCAGAAAATGGGCGGCGACAAGGTCAAGCAGGTCTTCAAGGTGCGCAACGGCATCGAGACCGAAGCCGCCAAGAAGATCCAGAAGATCATCAAGGAAAGCAAGCTCAAGGTGCAGGCGGCGATCCAGGGCGACGCGGTGCGTGTCACCGGCACCAAGCGCGACGACCTGCAGGCGGCCATGGCGCTGATCCGCAAGGACATGCCCGAACTGCCTTTGAGCTTCAATAATTTCCGCGACTGAGCGTGTGACCCCAACCGCGTTCGGCGTTCACCGGAGCAAGCTCGCGCTGGCGCTGCTGCCCGCCCTGCTGGCGCTTGGCGGTGCCGCGCAGGCGCAGAACGTGGTGCTCACCGGCATCCTGGGCAGCAAGGCGCTGCTGCTGGTCGACGGCAAACCGCCCCGCGGCGTGGCGGCGGGCGAAAGCTACCTGGGCGTCAAGGTGCTGTCGGTTACCGGCGAGACGGCGGTGGTCGACGTGGGCGGCCAGCGCGTGGTGCTGAAGATGGGCGACTCGCCGACGCAGGTGGGCGCGAAGGGCCCGGCCGGCGGCAACCGCATCGTGCTCACGGCCGACACCAATGGCCATTTCTTCTCGCCCGGGCGCATCAACAACCAGGCCATGGTGTTCATGGTGGACACCGGTGCCAGCTTCATCAGCATGAGCATCGCCGAGGCCGAGCGCATGGGCATCGACTACCGCAAAGGCCAGCCGATGCGCATGAGCACCGCCAACGGCGTGGCCCAGGGCTACCGGGTGCGGCTGTCGGCAGTGCGCATCGGCGACGTGCAACTGACCGAACTCGACGCGGTAGTCACGCCGGCATCGATGCCTTTTGTGCTGCTTGGTAACAACTTTCTCACGCAATTTCAAATGACACGCATCAATGACCAGATGGTGCTCGAACGGCGTTATTGATTTGACCGAAAATAGCGCCTCTGCGAAAAAGAAGCTGTTAGTTACACGTAGCTGCTAGAGTCTTGCCATCCTCGCACCCGGATCCGCTGCCGAAAAGCGGAGCTTTTGACCGCCGCACCGCTCCCAGAGCCTAGAAGACCGCCAGATTTCCATGCAGCCCACGACTTTGCCGCACCCGCAGGACGCCGATTACGAAGACTTGCTGAGCCTGTGGGCCGATCTCGAATCGGGCCTGGCCATGGTGCTGGGCAACCCGCTGGTGATTCCCGACCTGGAACGCAAGCTGCGCCAGTACGACCGCTGGATGCAGGACCTGCTGCGCCAGGACGCCGACACCGCGCTGTACCTGCTGTTCCAGCTGGCCACCAACGCCTCGGTGGGCTACAGCGCGCTGCACGCCTTGATCAGCGCGGTGATCTGCCACCTCACGGCCGAAGAACTCAAGCTGCCGCAGAACGAACGCGACAGCCTGGTGTTCGCGGCCATGACCATGAACATCGCCATGACGCGGCTGCAGGACGAACTGGCCGCGCAGAATGACAAGCCCAGTTCGCAGCAGCAGGCCAGCATCCAGGCGCATGCGTTATCAGGCCGGCTGATGCTGATCGACGCCGGTGTGGAAGACAGCCTGTGGGTCAACACCGTGGCCGCGCACCACGACGTGGTGCCCCATGCCGAAGGCGAGCTGATGCAGTGGGACCCGGTGGACCGGCTGGCCCATATTCTCCGCACGGTGGACCGCTACGCCGCCATGATCAGCCCGCGCAAGACCCGCGCCGGGCGCACGGCCACGGAGTCGGTGCGCTCCATCATGACCCGGACGGACGGCCAACCCGCAGGTTACGACCCGGTGGGTTTCGCGCTGGTGCGGGCCACCGGCCTGTGCCCACCCGGCACCTACGTGCGCATGGACAACGGCGACGTGGCCGTGGTGCTGCGCCGCAGCGCCACACCCAACCACCCGCTCGTGGCCACGGTGCTGAGCCGCAACGGCGACACCTACAGCCCGCCGCGCCTGCACCGCACGGCCACCAGCAGCCCGGTCATCCAGGCCACGTTGACGCAGGACGCGGTCAAGATCCGCATCAACCACCAGGCCCTGCTGCGCCTGGGCATCCAGGCCGACAAACGCTGACGCGTGTCCCCGGCGGGCGCATTGAACGCCACATGAAAGCGTTTGTGTACGCGTCAACCCGCCATCCTATCGGCCGTTAAACTGCATACGGCGCCTTTCGGCGCGAAAGCAGTCTGGCAGCAGGAGTCGTTTCATCGGCAGCAGCCGATGCGCACCTTTTGCCAATTCCGAACGATGGTCAGCCCGCCTTGAATACCCAACTGCTCGACGACCTGGGGCGCATCTTTGACTGGCAGCCCGATCCCACGCGTTATGTCCCCACCCCGGCCACCGAAACCCTGCGCCAGGGTCTGCGCCACAGCCTGGAGAGCGGCCACGGCGTCACCGTGCTGACCGGCAGCGCCGGCGCCGGCAAAACCCTGTTGCTGCAAATCACGCTGCAGGATCTGCACGGGCGCTGGGCACATCGGGCCCAGCTGGCCTACACGGCGATGAGCGGTGCCGAAATACTGCGCTCGGTGGCTTACGCGTTCGGCATGCCGGCCAGCCACGCCGAAGCAAGCGCCCCGGCCGCATGGGTCACGTCGCGGCTCCGGCACTGGGCGAGCCTTGGCGAAGCCAGTCTGTTGGTGGTGGACGAAGCCCACAACCTGCCGGTGGACGCGCTGCATGGCTTGTTGGCCCTGAGCCAGCCGCAGGCCGACGGCCGGCCCTTGCTGCAGATATTGCTGGTGGGCCGTCCAGCCCTGCGCGGTGTGTTGGCCGCGCCCAGCCTGCGCGCCTGGGAGTCCACCGTCGGCACGCCATTTGCGCTGCCGGCTTTTCAGGCGGGCGAATCCACCGCCTACATCGCCGACCGGCTGGGCCAGCTCCAGGAGCCGGGTCGACTCGCGTTTTCCGCACCGGTGATCGCCGAGATCCACGCCCGCACACAGGGCCGGCCGGGCGAGATCAATCTCCTGTGCAAACAGCTGCTGCAGACCGCGGTTCTGCTTGAAGACAGCGCGGCGATCGACATCGCCGCGGTGGCGGCCGAGGCCGACGAGCTCGGCTTCCATGCGAGACAGGAGCCTGGCGAGGCAGCGCCGAACCTGGCGCTTCTGGCTGCACCCGTTGCGCCGCGCGCTGTGGCACTCGACGCCGCGCCCGACAACGGGCCCGTTGCGCCGGCCACCATCGCAGCGGAAGCGCCGCGAGTCCGCCGCACATCGTGGGTCGTGCCAGCGTTGGCGCTGCTGCTCGTGGCTGCGGTCGGCGCAGGCGTCTTCTTGCAGCGATCGGGCGCGCCAGCCCCTGCGCGTGCGCCGGTGACCATCGCTGTGCCGCCCTTGCCCGAGCTGAAGACGCAGCCAGCGTCGACGGCCCCGACGGTCCCCGCCAACCTGCCGCAGCGCGCCGAACAAGTCAGCCCGCCGCAGCCCGCACCGCTTCAAGCGCGGCATGGGCAGCCCGCCAAGCTCGCCACTTCCGCGGAAGCCGCAACCCGCCACGCATTCGCCGCGAAACCCGCGGCTCCGCTCCCCTTGCCCCTGACCGGGGGCCTCCAGCCCTGTGCCCAGTTGCTGGCCCAGCTGTCCCTCGGCGAACCCCTGTCGGCCCGCCAACAACACACCCTGGAATCCACATGCCGCTAAAACCCACCAGGTCCACCCGTCGCCCGAAAATCTGGCTGACAGCACTTTGCCTGCTGGCGCTTGCCGCCTGCACCACGCCGCCGCCGCGCGCGCCGGCCAGCTTGTTCGAGCAGGATGTCGTCGCCGCCACCGACGGCCTGGTCGGGCAGTGGCGCAGCAACGCGCCCCTGCGCCCGCGCTGGCCGGCAAGCCGGCTGGCGCTGGGGCCCTTCGTGGACCTGAGCGCCAACCTGGCGCGCCCAGGCCCGGCGTTCGCGCAGCAGCAATCCGTGGCGGCCGTGCGCGCCAGGCAAATGGTGGCACGGCACGTCGTCGAGCTGCAGGCTGAATTCCAGCTGGTGTCAACGGCTGCGGACAGCAGTGCGCCGGCCGACCTGCTGCTCAGCGCCAGCCTGATCCCGGTGGTGCTGGCGGGCGAGCCCCTGGCGGCCAACCCGACGCTGATGCTGACGCTGGTGTTGCTGGACATCAAGACCCGCACCGTCGTTGCGCGTTGGCAAAACCCCCTGCGCAGCCAGGTGGCCGATACCTACCCGAGCGCGTTCGAAGGCGAAAGCCCGGTGCTGCCCAACCGCACGCCCACCGACGCCAGGACCGACCTGTACCGCGCACCGGTCAACACCGTGGTCGATGCCGCCACGCTGGGTGAGGCGCTGGGCCTGACGCGCCTGTCCCAGGCCCAGGCCGCCTACGCCGCGGGCAACTATCCCGAGGCCTTGGCCGGGTTCCAGGAGGTGGCGGCCAAGTCGCCGGATCTGGCCCTGCGCGCCTACAACGGCCAGTACCTGAGCTACCTCAAACTCGACCAGCCCGAAGCCGCGCGACAGGCCTTCAAGCGGGTGGTGGCCGCGGGCTTTGCGAGCCGCAGGCTGGCCGTAAAGCTGCTGTTTGCGCCGGGGCAGACCGAGTTCTGGAGCGACCCCGAAGTGAGTGGCGCCTATGGCTTCTGGCTGCAGGAAATCGCCGCGCAGGCAGTTGCCGCATCCACTTGTCTGGAAGTCGCCGGGCACACCAGCCATTCCGGCGAAGAAACCTTCAATGCGGACTTGTCGTTGGCGCGCGGCGAACGCGTGCGCCAGGTCATGCTGGCCAGCCGGCCCCCGCTGGCAAGTCGCCTGAAGGCCAGAGGCAAGGGCTGGTCGGAAAACATCGTGGGCAGTGGCACCGACGACGCACGCGACGCGATCGACCGCCGCGTTGAATTCAAGATCGTCGACTGCGCCAGGAAGCCCTGACCTCTAGGCCGCCTTTTTGCGGCCGCCGAGCCGCGATTCCTTGCCCGCGATCAGCCGCACGATGTTCTCGCGGTGGCGGTAGAACAGCAGCAGGCTCATCACGCAGATGGCAGTCGTGATCTGCGAGTCCGAGTACCACGCGACCTGGTTGCCGAGCACGTAGAACGCCGGCGCAAACACCGCCGACACCAGCGAGGCCAGCGACGAATAGCGGAAGAACACGGCGATGATCAGCCAGGTCGCCACCGTGGCCAGGCCCAGAATCCAGTGCACGCCAAACAGCACGCCCAGCGCGGTGGCCACGCCCTTGCCGCCCTGGAAACGGAAAAACACCGGATACAGATGGCCCAGGAAAGCCGCCAGGCCGACCAGCGCCACTGTGCCCTCCTCTAGCCCGTAGTGCTTGCCATACCAACCGACCAGTGCCACCGGCAGCCAGCCCTTCAGGCCGTCGAGCAGCAGCGTGATGATGGCGGCCTTCTTGCTGCCCGAACGCAGCACGTTGGTGGCTCCCGGGTTCTTG
>JAQGMQ010000919.1 GCA_028292305.1 Rhodoferax sp. | reverse complement strand
AAGTATTCAGCAGCCACTAACGGTTAAACCTGCTCCCCTTAATATTATTGCAAATAATTTAAGCAAAGCAGCCAATACCGTTAACCCGCCTTTAACAGTTACTTATAGCGGTTTTGCAAATAGTGATGGTGCAGCAAATCTTACAAGGCAACCTGCCATAACGACCATCACGACAACGACTTCTGCGGCCGGCAGTTATCCAATTATTGTTTCAGGCGCTGCCAGTCCCAATTACAGTATTTATTATACTGCCGGAACGTTAACCGTATTAGGCGGCGCTATAACTACTGCCGCGCCAGCTATAAAATATCCAACCGTATCAACTTATGTTAACGGAACTCCGATCGCGCCGTTATCACCAATAAATACCGGCGGAAATGTTCCAGAAGCGGTCTATGCTCAAGTAAGCACAATTGCGGGTACACCAAATGTTACTGGCTCTGCAAATGGTACAGGCGCCGCTGCAAGTTTTGGGCAGCCATACGGTGCAGCATTTGATGGTGATGGCAATCTGTATATAACCGAACAGGTAAATAACCTTATCAGGAAAATAACACCCGGCGGAGTAGTAAGTACGTTTGCAGGAAACGGAGTTGCAGGATACGCAGACGGAGCGGGCGCTGCTGCGCAATTCAACTTTCCAACCGGAATAGCGATTAATGCCGCGGGTGAAATAATTGTGGCTGATCAGGGTACCAATATATTAAGGAAAATAAGCCCGCAGGGCGTTGTAAGCTATTATGCTGGCAACGGAAGCTCGTTAAACGGGCAACTTAACCAGGCAAGCTTTTATGGGCCTGAAGGGCTGGCTTTTGACAAGGCGGGAAATTTATTTGTTGCAGATGGATTTAACAAACTTATAAGAAAGATAACCCCGGCAGGTATTGTTAGTACATTTGCAGGCCGGCAAGGGGTACAGGGTCGTGATGACGGACCTGGCACATCGGCTACTTTTGTGCAGCCTGCCGGCATTGCAACAGACGCTTTGGGAAACGTCTATGTTACAGAGCTGTATATCATCAGAAAGATAACACCTGATGGTACTGTTAGTACTTTGGCAGGAAGTGGTTTAAATGGCAGCAAAGACGGAATAGGAGTAGAAGCCACTTTTGGAATACCACAAGGAATAGCAGTTGACGCGGCGGGCAATGTTTATGTGATGGACATAACAAACCTAAGGAAGATAACACCTAACGGCAGGGTAACAACCATGGCAGGTGTTGGCAATGAACCGGGTTCGACAGATGGCATTGGTATAGCTGCCAGGTTTTTTTTCGCAAGCGGTTTAACAATTAGCGCAGCAGGAGATCTTTACGCTTCGGATTATTCAACAATCAGAAAGATAAGTTTAAACGGTTATTCGATAGATAAAATCTTACCCCAGGGCCTTAGTTTTGACCCTACTACCGGTATAATAAGTGGTACGCCAACAGCGCCATCTCCGTCGACAATTTATACCATCACTGCAAATAATGTTAATGGGGGCAGTACAACTTCTGTAACTATAAAAGTGGCATCGACAAACGCCAGCCTCGCAAACTTTGCCATCAATTCTGGCGTAATCAGTCCTTCATTTTCATCAAATATATTAAATTACACAGCAAATGTGAATAATAGTGTAGCTTCTGTTGCAGTAATACCTACAGCTAACGATAAAAATAGTACTATTAAAATAAATGGAATAATTGTAAACTCGGGCACGGTATCAGGTAATATAGCATTAACAGTGGGCGCTAATGTTATAACCGCATCGGTAATTGCAGAAAATGGAGCTACCTCTAAAACTTATACCCTTAACATAACAAGGGCACCTGCAACAAACGCAAACCTTGCAAATCTTACAGTTTCGGACGCAACCCTAAGCCCATCATTTGCAAGCGCCACAACAGCTTATTCAGCATCAGTAAGTAATAGTGTTGCCGCTGTCACTGTAACGTCTGTCACAAGTTCTTCTGCATCAACGGTAAAGGTGAACGGGAGCATAGTGACATCAGGGGTAGTATCAGGTTCGTTGCCTTTAAACGTCGGTAATAATATCATCACTGTAATGGTTACCGCACAAGATGGCATTACAACCCAAACCTACACTCTTGCAGTTAATAGGGCGAAGGCAGATCAAGCAATTACCTTTCCAACGCTGCAGCCTGTCACCTATGGTGCTGAAGATCTGGCGCTTAAGGCAACCAGCAGCAATGCATCTTTACCTATAACGTATAGCAGTAGTAACGCATTAGTGGCCATTATAATAAATGGTAAAATTCATATAAACGGGGCGGGCACAACCACTATAACTGCAACTCAGGCAGGTGATGCAGGGTATTCAGATGCTGTTGCCGTTAAGCAAGCCTTTGTAGTAAATAAAATGCCGCTTACCGTTACAGTTAATGATGTTTTCCGCACTTATGGTAAAAACAATCCTGATTTTACGATTACCTATGATGGCTTTGCAAACGGAGATAACTTAGCCACTCTAACTACGCCGCCAACTGTATTTACAACAGCAAATATTACGACTACCGAAGGCGTTTACGATTTGATACCCGCCGGGGCTGTTGCAGCTAACTATAGCTTCAACTACATAAAAGGTAAACTCACTATTACGGTACCGGTAGATAATATTCAGGTATCTGCCGTTAGTGCAACGTGTAAAAATCAAAACGATGGGTCTATAAATATCGCGGCTGTTCGAAAGTTAAATTACACAGCAAGCTTAGCTGGTAAAACGTATACGTTCAATGACAAGCTGGCTATTGGCAATTTAACTCCGGGGTCCTATACCCTTTGTATAACTGCCGATGGACTGCCGGATTACAATCAATGCTTTACCCTTACTATTACAGAACCGCTTGACCTGTCAGTTTATTCTGTTGTGAATAAGCAGGTTAATACCATAAGCTTAATTTTAAGCGGAAGTGATACATACACTATTGTTTTGAATGGCAAAACTTACCAAACAAAAAACAATTCAATTACGCTGCCTTTATTTGGCAAGATCAATAAATTGGTTGTTAATGGTGACAAATTATGCCAGGGCGTGATTGAACGAGACATAGTCGGGTCAGATAATATGGTGCCCTACCCAAATCCTTTCCAGAACCTTGTTTACCTAAACCTGGGGGAAACAGTTCAATCTGCCTGCGTGGTAAAAATTGTCAACATGACCGATGGAAAAGTTAAGGTAATGCAAACGTTCACCAATCAAAGCGGTATTATACAGATAAATGTAAGCGGACTAAGTTTGGGCGTATATGCATTGCAGC